>NZ_JBALNX010000054.1:0-55279 GCF_036962035.1 Bacillus sp. JJ1773 | reverse complement strand
CTGTGGGCCGCAACTAACAATCAGTAGGGGATGAAAGAAAACCCCCACTGATTGAAGTTTCACTTTATACAAAAGAATGAGCCATGGGTTTACCAGGCTCATTTATAAATCTAATATTGAATATTTCTACTAACCAATTTTAAAATGCTCAATAGACTTTCTTAATTCGTCTGTCAGCTCACGTAAATTCTCAGAAATTTTCTTGACTTCATGAACAGATTGTTTCTGTTCTTCAGTTATACTTGCAACCTCCTCAACACCTGCAGATGTTTGCTGAGAAATGGATACAACGCTATCAACTGAAGAAGAAATTGATTGGCTGCTTTCAGAAAGTGTTTCACTTGCATTGGCGATTTCATCGATATCATGAGCGAGACTCTCAATAAAGCGAAACATCTTAGAATAGCTTTTCGCGGTTTCGTTTGCCATTACTGCACCTTCAACAGCTGATTCTCTGCCAAGATCAATATTTTCCAAAGCTTTTGATGAATCCAGCTGTATTTCTGAAATAAGACTAGATATTTCATCAACAGATTGGCGGCTTTGCTCAGCCAGTTTCTTTACTTCCTGTGCTACTACCGCAAAACCTCTTCCTTGTTCCCCAGCTCGAGCCGCTTCGATAGAAGCATTTAAGGAGAGGAGGTTAGTTTGTTCAGATAAATCATGGATAAGTAAGGTAATATCATTTATCGTTTGCAGTTTACTATCAAGCTTTTTCATAATTGTCGCAGAATCCCTAGACTGACTGACAATCATATTCATTTTATTATTCATATTTTCCATCGCTGCCTGTCCTTCTGATGTAACAGATTTCGTCTCTCTTGCATGATCTACAATTTTACTGATTCGATCAGACATCGAACGGACAGCTAGATCATTGTTTTCTACATGCGTAGAGATATTTACCATATCAGAAGCAAGCTGCTCAGATCCACTCGCTACTTCATCCATGGCAGAACTAACTGTATTGGTTACATGTGTTGAAATATTTGCCTGTTCATTTAGAATCTTAGAATCATTTTCGACATTATGTATAAGCTGACTCATTTTATTGGCCATCGATCTTAAGCTATCAATCATATGATTGACAGAATGAAATAGATGACCGATCTCATCCTTTGACTTAATATCCATTTTCATAGACAAATCACCATTTGCTACAGATTTTAGAAAATCGGATAGCTTAATTATAGGCCCGATGAAATACTTAGCGAAAAAGAAACTGATTAAAATAGACATAGCGAGAAGGATCAGGACAATAATAATTTGAATAGATAATAGTTTTGAAAAGATGCCTTCAAGCTCCTTATCGGCAGTTGCTATTCGATTACTCATGTTTTGCGAAATCTGTTCGGAAAAGGATTTAATCTCATCTTGGGACAGAACTGAAAAAATTTGCCAGCCTGTTTCCTCATCTTTTTCACTAACATACGTCACTTCGTTAATATCTAAATAAATGTTGCCGTTGCTTTTTTCTTTAAATATCGGCAGAGAAGAGATATTTTGATTTTTTGCAACAAGATCATGTTCTTTATAGGCTAAGAGGGCACCTTCTTTATCGGTTAAAATCACATATCCAGTATTTCCAACCTTCGTATTTGCAATAGATGCAGTTAATTTTTCGAGTGATAAATCTGCACCAAGAACACCATACAATCGGTCATTTAAGTAAAGAGGCATACTGACAGTTACCATATATGTATCTGTGCCGGCATCAAGATAAGCATCGGTAATAAAGTAGTCATTTTTCCCACTTTCCTTTAAAGGTGCATACCACGGCCTAGCTGTCGGATTATAATCATCAGGGAGATTATAGTCGCTTGGATAAATGAAAAATTCCTTGTTTTCAGTACCTAAGTACATATTAGAAATAAGATCATTCTGCTTTGCTATTTTTTCAAATAAAATGACCAATTCCTCTGGACTATCTGAATAAACTTCATTAAAACTAGCGATCGTTGCTAAATCACTCTTTGCACGTGAAATGATTTGATTTATAGATGCTTTAACATTTTTCGTTTCGTGATAGGTCAAAGTACCTGCGTAATGTTCAGCAAAACCACTTACATCCCTTTGAGCGTCCGTTGAAAGGCCATTTGTTAACTTCCGGCCATTTTCGGAAAATAGATTCACAGAAATATAGGTAAAACCAGTACTAATGGCAATGATAAGTATCATTGTAGATAGTACACCAAAAATGAGTTTTGTTTTTAGTGACATGAAATCCCCCCTAAGCTCTACTAACTGTATTATATATGATAGGGAGGAAGACCTAATCCGAAAATTTGAAAGTTGTATTACATTTTCTAATAATTCAAGTTTTCTAAAGACTGCCGATCATATGTTGCTGAATTTCTAAGTATTTCTCTTGTGCATTTTTTAAACCGAAATCTTCTGCTTCGATTAGTGGGAGGATTCGATAGTTTCTAAGATTTTGTTTTGAGACATAGGTTGGGAAAAAATTAGGGTTGTCGAGTGTAATGGAGACGCCATTTTCATTCACCTTTTTTGTAATATTAATGGTCACCATCCCGCCAATATCCTTGTAATCCCAATTTTGTCCGGAAAGAAAGTTACCTAATGAGTATACAATTAGTGCTTTTCTTCCATCTTGTGCTGTTAGCCATTCCATCGGCTGTAATACGTGAGGGTGATGACCAAATAAAATATCTGTTCCTTCATTAATTAAATATTGTCCTAATTCTTTTTGTTCAGCAGTGGGGAAACGCTGATACTCATTTCCCCAGTGCAGGCTCATAACAACGACATCTGCTTCTTGTTTGGCACGGTGTATTTCTTCTTTCATTGCTTCTTTATCTATTAAATTAACGAGGAAATCCTTACCCTTAGGAATGGGTATCCCATTTGTCCCATAAGTATAGGACAGATAGGCAACCTTAATTCCATTTTTATTGAGGATGATTAGTGATTTCTGGTCCTCTGGGCTTTTATATGTGCCAACATGAGGAAGTCCGATTTTATCCATATAGTCAATGGAAGCCAATAGCCCTTTTTCTCCTTTGTCAAGTGAGTGATTATTTGCTGTTGAGACTATATCTACACCTGCTTGCAGTAATGCATCTCCGACTTCCTGGGGACTGTTAAAAAGAGGGTAGCTAGAAATGCCGAATTCTTCTCCTCCTAATATTGTTTCCTGATTGGCGAGAAGGATATCTGGTTCCTGAAGAATAGGTATAATAGGCTGAAACATTGGGGTGAAATCATAACCACTTTGCGTTTTGGCATCATTATAAACCCAATCATGAATTAGAATATCACCAATTGCTCCAAGAGTTACTGTTTCAATTATTTGCTTATGGCTAACAGATGCTTGTTTTGCTGCATGTACTTGAACTGTTAATGGAAAAGCTTTACTATTTTCGTTTTCATTATACATTTTAAGAATCAGAGCAGTTGATAAAATAATTAGTGCTAAACAAAAAACAATAGAGGAAATAATCGATAATTTCTTTTTCATAAAAGTCTCCTTATTGCCATATTAAATCTACTATAATACAAAAATAGGAATTTTTCGACAATATTTTAAACTTGAGTTAGAATACTCGTAAGAAAGAAAGGAAATACGATATACTAAGGAAGTAGAGGTGATAACATGATAAAATTGACAGCAAGTGCAGTAAATATTATGGAGAATGCCATTAAGCAGGAACAGAAGGATGAAACGGAGAAGTTGTATATCCGTTTATCAATGGGAATTGGCTGAGGCGGCCCCCAATTAAAGCTGTCTCTGGAAGAGCGGCCATTGAGTGAGGACAAAGAGTTTACAGTGGAAGGGATTCACCTATTAATTCATCAAAAGGATTTAGTCTATTTTGAACATACAAAGCTGGATTTTGTAAAAGATGTTTTTGGAACGGGCAGATTTCAATTATTAAAAGTGTGAAAAAGCGGCAGCCATTAGGCTCCGCTTTTCTGATTATAAAGAGGCAATTTTATTTGTATATTAGTGCCTTTTCCAGCTAAGCTGCTAATATGAAAGCTTCCATTATGAGCTTCAATAATTTTTTTGCATATGGAGAGCCCGATTCCTGTGCCGGATTCCTTTGTCGTATAAAACGGTGTAAAAATATGTTCGAGTATTTCAGCTGTCATCCCACAGCCATTGTCTTCAATGATGATGTAGGCTTGGGATGTCTCTTTTTTTAAAGAGAGAGTGATTTTTTTACAATTTTCATTGCCTTTTATCATAATCGCTTCGATTGCATTTTTTATTATATTTGTTAACACTTGTTTCAATTGCTTATCATTCGCAAGGATAATGAGAGTTTCATAGGAAAGCTGAACTTCCATTTTTATATTGTTTATTATTTTTTCACCTTCGTATTGCCTAGTTACATCCTTTAATAACTGATTTAATGAAACCGCCTTCTTTTGGTTAACTTGAGGTTTCGATAAATTCAAAAGGTCAAAGATCAGTTCGTTCGCCCGGTTGATCTCATCTAACGCAATATCGGCATAATGCTCTATACCCATTTCGAATAAATAAGGTTTTATAAGTTGGATATATCCCTTTACTGTTGTTAAAGGATTTCTAATTTCATGAGCGATCACTGCCGCTAGATTGCTTACATTTGACAGATTATCGGTAATGTTCGGGACCTGATGAATTTCTGGATTTGAAAGCTCACTATTTTCTTGTAAGTTTTGAAAATTGGATTGGACAGAAACCAAGATTTATCACCTCTAAAATTGTTTTCTATCTAATCTATGACGAAAAAAAGCGGGATATGTATTATTTTGTATCATTTATTGAGAAATGAAAGTTGAGTCCTTATAAAGAAAAAAACAGCAGAATTAGATTTCTGCTGTTTAATAACTTTTCATTTGTTAAAGCCATTTTATTTTCGGTTCCGATTTGTTCATAATTCGTTTAATATTGGCACGATGTCGATAAATGACAAAGAAAGCCAGTAGTGATACGACAATTATGAGAGGCGGATCCCATATGACGCAGGCATAAATGACAGCTGCAATAGCCGCAAGCATGGAAGCAAGTGAGACATACTTTGTTATGTATAAGCAAATAAAGAAAACCAATAACATGATGATAAACATTGGAGGGGCATAGCCTAATAAAATACCTCCAGAAGTTGCAACAGCTTTTCCACCTTTAAATCCTGCAAATATTGGATACATATGACCGATAACCGCAAAAATACCAGCGATTAACGGATGTATGTCACCATCGATAAATAAGAGAAGTAAAACAGCAGCCGTACCTTTTAATATATCTGCAATTGTTACAGCCATGCCCGCTTTAACTCCCAAAGTTCTGAAAGTGTTTGTTCCACCTAAGTTTCCGCTGCCATGCTGGCGAATATCGACCCCGTAAAACACCTTCCCGATAATTAAGCCGGATGGAATGGACCCTAGTAAATAAGCTAAAACAATAATGATTCCGTTTATTACCATAAAAAATTCTCCTTCAATAATATCTACGAGTAATTGTACCATGTTTTTAATTCATCACGCCATGTCAATAAAGAAAAATTACTATTTTTAAAGCCATGGTTGGACTTGGTGAATAAAGGAAGCCTAATTCCACTAAAATGCCTTCCCATTAGTTGAATTTTTCGTTACGATAGACCTAAGGGGGAAAGGGAATGGCTCGTATAGAATTTCATAAAAAGAAGCCTCTATCTATGAAATGGATAGCAGGTGGGCTTTTGTTTGCATGTTTCTTAATCATTTCAAGTATTATCTTACTTTTATACCCATTTGCATCAAAAGAAACTGAATCTTATTTCCATGGGGAAAACCCAATATTATATGAAGGTATACAATCTGGAAATGCCATAATTGAAGGAAATAGCGTATATTTGCCAATCTCTTTCATACAAGAAAATTTTGATGATGCTATCACTTTTGATGAAAAATCAAACTCCGTCATTATCACTACAAAAAATAAAGTTATTCAAATGCCTTCCGAATCGCTTACCTATTATGTTAACGAAGAACCTGTTCAATTACACTTTTCTGTGTTTAAAACTAAGGATCATGATATGTATCTGGCAATTGAACCATTACTCACTTATTATCCATTCGAGTACACGATTATGCCAGAAACAAATGCTATTTGGATAAAGAAAAATGATCAGGAAATCCTTCATGCTAAGGTGATCAATAAGGAAGTGAATGAAGAAAAGCTTCGTTTACGAACTGATGCCAGTCTAAAGGCACCTTATACAGGGCAAGTAGAGAATGGTGAGATGCTTTTTGTTGAAAGTGAGCAGGAAGATTACTATTTTGCTAGAAAAGAAAATGGTGTGGCAGGGTATATAAAAAAAGATTATATAACCACTGGGGAGACTGAAATAGTTACCATTAATCGTGCTCATGAAGAAGTGGTTGTACCTAAAATTGAGGGGCCAATCCAGCTTACTTGGGAGGCCGTTTATACGAAGAATCCAGACACAGCCCAAATGCCTATTATGTCAGGCGTCAATGTTATTTCACCTACATGGTTTGAATTAGCTGATCCGGAAGGGGGAATAAAAAACCTCGGTTCTCTTGAATTTGTCAATTGGGCACAAAATCAGGGCTATCAAGTTTGGGGGTTATTTTCCAATGCATTTGATCCGGCCTTAACACATGAGGCGTTCAAGAATTTTGAAACCAGACAGAAAATGATTCGCCAGCTTCTCCATTTTAGCCAAATATATCAGTTAAACGGCATAAATTTGGATATTGAAAATGTGAATCCTGAAGATGGTCCTCTTATTACTCAGTTCGTACGTGAAGCTGTTCCATATTTTCATGAAGCAGGTCTTGTAGTTTCCATGGATATTACTTTTATTTCCTCAAGCGGGAACTGGTCTGCTTTTTATGAGAGAGATAAGCTCGCCAATCTCGTTGATTATATGGTAGTCATGGCATATGACGAGCATTGGGGCACATCTCCAAAAGCGGGGAGTGTAGCTAGCTTGCCATGGGTTGAAGAAAATCTAAAAAGGCTGCTTGAAGTTGTACCAAACGACAGGCTAATTCTTGGTGTTCCGCTATATACAAGGTTGTGGGAGCAGAAAGACAATGGGGAAGTTTCTTCTAAAGCTCTATCAATGGCGAAAGTAAAGCAATGGCTGAAAGCAAATGAACTGACTCCTGTTTATGACGAAGCGAGCGGTCAAAACTATGCTGAAATATATTCGGAAAAGGAACAAACGACTTATAAAATCTGGCTTGAGGATGAGCTTTCCTTAAAGAAACGGGCTGATTTAGCGAGAAAATACAATTTAGCTGGGGTTGCCAGCTGGTCAAGATATTTTGCTGACGAATCAGCCTGGGCGGCTTTATCACTTGGTAATGAACAATTGACGAAAAAATAAAAAAAGGTGGTTTGCTATTTAATAGTGAACCACCTTTTTTTGTAAATTAATGTGATGAATCTATTCCAACCTCTATATGTTTAAAGGTTTTAACATCAAACAATCCGATATCTGTCAGCTTTAATTCGGGAATGACAGGCAGAGCCAGGAAAGAAAGGGTTACAAACGGATTAAATTCCATGGAACAGCCAATGGTCATTAAGGCTTTATTTAACTCATTGATTCTCTCATTAACTGTCTCGTAATTCAAATTTGACATGAGACCAGCTACAGGCAATGGAAGAGAAGCAAGAATGTCTCCGTTCTGGACAACAACTAAACCTCCGTTCATCTCTCTAGTTAAGTTAATAGCCTTGACAAGATCATGATCGTTTGTGCCCGCTGCCACGATATTATGTGAATCATGCGCAACAGTAGAAGCAATTGCACCATTAATAATTCCTAAGCCTTTGATGATTCCAAGACCGATGTTGCCTGTGTTTTTATGACGCTCAAGGACAGCTAATTTTAATTGGTCCTTTTCAATATTTGCTTGAAAAAGGCCATTTTCACTCACAACTTCCTCAATGATATGCTTTGTTACAATCATATTTGGTAATATCTCAATAATATTGGCCCGTCTGCTATCTTTAAGGCTGATTGTTAGATCCTCACTATTTATCTGATTCATATTTATACTGTTAATAATAGTAGGAGGGGGAGCAGCCTTTGACTTGATAGGGGAGATTACTTTCCCGTTTTTAGCAACAAGCTTTCCGCTTTTAAAAACCTGTTCAATCTCAATTGTTTCTAGATTATTTAAGACTAAGATATCAGCTTCATATCCTGGAGCAATTGCCCCTTTCGTCTTTAAGCCGAAGCATTCTGCTGCGTTTAAAGTTGCCATTTGAATAGCAAGTATTGGGTCAATACCTTCCCTAATAGCTACCTTAATATTAAAATCGATACTTCCTTCATCAATTAATTCATCCAAATGCTTATCATCGGTAACGAATAAACAACGGCGTGAATTATTTTCATTAACTGCCTGTAATAGTTCAACTAAATCTTTTGCGGCTGAACCTTCACGCAGCATAACATACATTCCTTTTCGAAGTCTTTCAAGAGCTTCATCCGCTGTTACGCATTCGTGATCTGTTCGTATCCCAGCAGCCATGTAAACATTAATACCATTTGCATCAAGTCCCGATGCATGGCCGTCAATGCATTTTCCTTTTATACTGGCACTCTCTAGTTTATTAAGCATTTCATCGCTATTTTGGAAGACAGAAGGGTAATCCATAACCTCGCCAAGCCCAATAACCCTTGGGTGTTCGTAATAAGGATTTAAATCTTCATCATTCAATGTTGCACCAGCATTTTCAAATGGAGTAGCAGGAACACAGGATGGCAGCATTAAAAAAACATCGAGCGGAATTTCTTCAGACGCCTGCAACATAAAATCAATACCAGCTGTTCCAGAAACATTGGCAATTTCATGCGGATCAGCCATAACGGTTGTAACCCCATGAGGCAGGACTACATTACAAAACTCTGGAGGGGTGACCATAGAAGATTCAATATGAACATGACCATCAATAAACCCAGGAACAATGTATTTTCCTGTTGCATCAATGGATTCAAATCCTTCAAATTTGCCAACCCCCGCAATATAGCCGTCAACAATGGCAATATCGTCTACAATAATTTCTCGTGTGAAAACGTTTAGAATCTTCCCATTCTTTATAACCAAATCTGCAGGTTTTCTTCTAGCTGCTACATCAATTCTTCGTTTCATGATTTCTTTTGTTAACTTCAATCAATACCCTTCTTTCACTTATTTATCGCTTTAGTGTCCACTCATTATAAAGTTTATAATAAAAGCTGCACTTACGATATACATTATCCAATGAATTTGCTTTCTTTTTCCCGTTAGAAGTTTTAAGAGTGTATATGAAATGAAACCAAATGCCAAGCCCTCTGCAATACTAAATGTAAGTGGCATTAAAACAATGGTTAAAAACACTGGAATGACATCTGTAAAATCATCAAAGCTAATATGCCTAATTTCACTAATCATTAATGCTCCAACAAGTATTAAGATTGGAGCAGTAGCAACAGAAGGGATGAAAACAATTAATGGTGCAAATATTAAAGCCAAAAAGAAGAGGACACCGGCTGTTAAAGCGGTTAAGCCTGTTCTGCCGCCTTCTGAAATTCCGGTTGCATTCTCCACATAGGCATTTAATGCAGTGCTTCCAAAAGCAGCACTTGCCATAGTCCCAATCGCATCAGCCTGAAGGGCACGGTCTAAATTTTCAATCTTACCGTTTTCATCAGTAAGACCTGCTTTCTTCGTTAATCCAATTAAGGTTGCTAGGTTATCGAATAATTCAACAATTGTGAATGAGAAAATAACAGAGAGGACCCCGTATCCAATAGCACCCATAATGTCCATAGCCAGGAAGGTTTCAGACATACTTGGAAGGTTTAAAGAAACGATATCACTAATGGATTTCGGAAAACTAATGAAGCCTACGATCATTGCGATAACACTTGTTGCTAATATACTAATGAGGAGGGCACCTTTTACACGTTTGGCCATTAATATGGCTGCAATAATGAATCCTAATAATGCTAATAGCGGGCCAAGACTTGTTACATCTCCTAAAGCGACAAACGTAGCCTCATTAGCAACAACGAGCTCTGCATTTTTTAAACCGATAAATGCAATAAATAAACCAATTCCAACGGCTATTGCTGATTTTAATACATCTGGGACACCATCAACGATTTTTTGCCGGACCCCTGTTACAGTCAAAATCAAAAACACAACCCCTGAAATAAATACGGCTCCAAGTGCTGTTTGCCATGTAAGTCCTTGACCGAGAACGACAGTATAGGCAAAAAAGGCATTTAAGCCCATGCCAGGAGCAACTGCAACTGGGTAATTTGCCCAGAGAGCCATCAGGATTGTACAGAAAACACTTGCATAAATGGTTGCGGCAAGTGCGGCTTCTTTCGGAATACCAGCATCAGCTAAAATGGCAGGGTTGACGAAAATAATATAACTCATCGTTAAAAATGAAGTAATACCGGCAAGAATTTCAGTTCTTACATTTGTTTTCCTTTCAGAGAGCTTGAACAGTTTTTCCAATAGGTTATTTCTAGTTGGTGGGAGGTTGGATCCTAAACCCTTTTCAATCATGGACATGAATGCTCACTCCTAACTTTTTAATAACCAAAAATGCTTTAAGAAAGTGCAACTCGGTTCATATTTTTCTCCATGATGATCAACTATATCGGTTCGATAAAAATATCCATAATGCCGCCGCAAATTCCGCCATCTTCATACAATAAACCTTTTGTAAGATCTACAACATATTTAGTTGGTCTGCTGCTATTAATTACTTCATAAGCTTTTTCAATGACTTCCGCCTCTCCACATCCACCTCCAATCGTACCTTCAATTTTTCCGCACGGGAAAATAATCATTTTACTACCCGCTTTTCTTGGTGTCGAACCCTTAGTTCTAATAACAGTTGCTAGAGCTGCTTTCTCACCCCCTTTCTGTAAATCAATTGTTCTTTGCAAAAGCTGTAATGGTTTCAATTTACTGCCCCCTCATGAAAACCCATTTTTGCATATTCCCGAATGCTGCTGCTTAAGGAGCTGCCTGATGTTCGATTTTTCACTTTTAATATTTCAGCCATAATACTAACTGCAATTTCAGAAGGGGTCTCCGCACCGATATCAAGCCCTACTGGGGTAAATAAATGATCAAAGCTTTCACCTGGAAAGTCCTGCAATAATTCGTTGAAAACACCAGAAATTCGCCTTCTGCTTCCAATCATTCCAATATAGGCAGCTTTATCTTTCCGCTTTAATAGCTCTTGTAAACTCAATACATCATATTTATGACCTCTAGTTATTAGAAGGATATACGTATGATCCGTTAATTTCACATTACGAAAATAGTCAATATACGATTGACAGCAAACCTCATCGGCATTGGGAAAGCGCTCCCAATTGGCAAATTCAATTCGATCATCAATGACAGTGACATAAAAACCAAGCATTTTTCCCATTTCCACGACTGGCTCACATACATGACCCGCACCAGCTACAATAAGGTGAATTGGAATAGGATAGTATTCAGCAAAACATTCAACGTTATCCCCGAATAAAAGGAATGAAATCAAACCCGATCTTTTTCTTCGAATTAGCTTTTCACAGCTTTCCAACATTTTATTTTGCAGAGCAGGGGAGAGGGGAGTTTCAGAGTAGATACCCCCACTTGGCCATAGTAATGCTTTTTGTCCTATCAAATAAGAATTTGAATGGTCAGTAATTGTAATGAAAAAGACATCCTGACGCTGTTTAAGTGATTCGGTTAATCGATTGTATAACTTTTGATTCATCATTATGATCACCTAGCAGAATGAGCCTTTTGTTTTTTTAGATCTTTTAAGGCATTAAAAATTCTTTCCGGTGTTGCAGGCAAATGATAGATCCTTGCCCCAGTAGCATCATAAATAGCTGACATGATAGCGGCAATAATTGGAATCATGACGACCTCTCCAATTCCTTTAGCGCCAAATGGTCCTGATTGTTCAGGGGCATCCTCTACAGGGATGGTTTCAATAATAGGTGTTTCTCTAATAGTTGGAATAATATAGTCAGTAAAGTTTTTTGTTTTATGATAGCCGTTTTCAATCACTATATCCTCATAAAGGGTGTAGCCAATACCCATTACAGCACCGCCTTCAGCTTGACCTTCAAGTCCTTGCGGGTTAATAACTTTCCCTGCATCAGGAATAGATACTACGTGAAGAACGTCTGTTTCCCCGGTCAATGTATCAACCTCAACCATAACAACATGGGTTAAATACCCGTACAGGTGATGGGGGGCTCCGCCAGATCCTTTAATTTCAGTCTTTTCTTTTGGGAGAATAAAATGTCCTTCAATTCTTGTATTCCGATGCTGTTCATGCAGGTAATTATATATTTGTTGATAGGTTAGGCTTTCTCCATTGGCTGTAAGGCAGTTTTGTTTAATTTCAATACTTGTTAGGGGTAGATTAAGTATCTGAGCTGCCGTTTCGGTTAACAGCTCTACCATTTTTGGCGCTGCTGTTGCAACTGCTCTCCCTCCTGTATACGTGGAGCGGGAAGCGGTTACCGTACCGCCATCAAGTGTTTGAAGGGTGTCACCCTGGACGACTTTAATTAAGTGAATATCACAATTTAATAATTCGGCTGCCACTTGTGCATAGGCGGTGCTATTTCCTCCGCCAATTTCTTCACAGCCAACTGCCACTAAAAACTTGCCATCCGGAAGGAGTTCGATGGAAGCTGCACCATAGTCAGGCAATCCAATTCCCATCCCAATTCCGTGAAAGGATGTGGCAAGCGAAACACCTCGCTTTTTCCATGGTTCACTTACTTCTTTTTTATATTTCTCACGGTTTTTCCAGAGGTCACAATTTTCTGCGGCTTCAAGCGTTTTATACGTGCCAACGCTTGATTGGACGATATGGCCTAAACTAGACATTTCGCCTTGGTGATAAACATTTTTCTTTCGAATTTCAATCGGATCTATCCCTAGTTTTTCAGCTATCATGTCCATATGAGTTTCAATTCCCATGCAAACCTGATTAACTCCAAAACCCCTAAAGGCACCTGCAATGCCATTATTTGTGTACACACAGAACCCTTCAAGGTTTACGTTCGGAATTTTGTAAGGTCCGCATGAATGTTCAATGGCTAGAGCTATAACAGCTCCGCCTAATGATGCATAAGCCCCCGTGTCAGCTACTGCTCTTACTTCATTGGCAATTAAAGTACCGTCCTTTTTTGCTGCTGTTTTCATTTGTACCTTAAATGGATGCCTTTTAATCCCGGCGATCACAGATTCTTCTCGGCTTAAATGGATCTTTACAGGACGCCCATTTGTATACATGGCAAGAAGGGCTAGGTATATTTGCACAGTAATTTCATCCTTGCCTCCAAAGGCACCGCCTATAGGGCTGGAAATTACTCGAATCCTTTCTGGGTTATATGCAATGGCCCGTGCAATTTGCGCCCGGTCACGGTGGGCATATTGTCCAGGACAGCGAATGGTAATATAGCCTTCCTCATCCATTACACCCCATCCGCCTTCTGTTTCGATAAAAGCGTGCATTTGTCGAGGGGAGTAGAATGTATTCTCGACAATAATATCTGCTTCCTCAAATGCTTTTTCAGTATCGCCATTTTTGATGATGACATGGCTATGAATATTTCCATCCGGATGCAATTTAGGGGATGAAGGGGTCATCGCTTTTTCAGCATCTATCACAAACTCAAGCGGTTCATAATCAACTTCAATTAATGCCAACGCTTGTTCAGCAATCTCTTCAGTTTCTGCTGCGACTAAAGCTACTGCATCACCCGTGCAGCGAACGATATCAGAACATAGAACAGGCTGGTCCGGGATAACGATTCCAAACCCATTAAATCCAGGGATATCCTTATGTGTTAAGACACAAACGACACCAGGAAGCTGTTCAGCTTTTTCAATTTGAATAGACTTTATTCTTGCATGAGGATATTTGGCGCGCAAAACCTTTCCCCAAACCATATTGTCAAAATGGTAATCTGTCATGTATTTTAATTCACCTGTTACTTTCTCAGGTCCATCGATTCTTCTTACTCTTTTTCCGATCCAATTTAATTCCCAGCTATTGCTTTGTTCATTTGTATGTTTCATTTATTCTCCCACCTCCTGATGAGTCGATAAAGTCCTCGCTCTAAAAGGGCACTTGCCATATCACGGCGGTACTCCGCTGTTGCTCTTACATCCGTAATTGGCATAACCTCTTTCCAGGCTATTTTTGCAATGTTTTGTATTAATTCATCTGTCAATGGAGTTAGCGTCATAATCGATTCACATTTTTTTGCACGAATAATCGTTGGGGCTACGGAACCGAAGGCAATTTTGCCTTTTAAAACTTGACGGCCTTCTCCCATTAATAATGAAATAGCAACATTTACAATTGATATTGACTGTGCTTTTCTCGGTCCAAGCTTTTGGAATATCCCTATTTCATTTTCATCCTGGGGCTGAATAATGATTTTTGTAATCATTTCATTTTCCTTTAGGACGGTTCTGCCTGGTCCGATAAAAAACTCATTAATAGGAACGAGTCGTTTATTTGTTAACGAGCTTAGCTCCAATATTGTATTTAACACATACAGTGCTGGAATTGTATCTCCAGCAGGGGAGGCAGTGCCAATATTTCCACCGATTGTTCCAATATTTTGCATCTGAATCGCTCCAACTTCTCTAGATGCTTCTACAAGCACATCTGCTTTTTCTTGAAGCAAAGGGGAGTGGACGATATCTGTATGGGTTGTTAACGGTCCAATGTGAATTTCTCCATTTTTTTCATGGATGAATCTCAGTTCCTTTAAACCATTAATATTAACCCATGTTTCTGGACGCCATTTTCCATCCTTCATACGGACAACAGCGTCCGTTCCTCCAGCTATAAGTCTTGAATTTTTGCCTTTATTAGAAATAATCGAAAGGCATTCCATTAATGTAGCTGGAGAAATTACGTCAATTTCTGAAACTAGCATTTAGAGACCTCCTTACATAATCTGAATGATTTCCTTTGCCTACTAAGAATTGCTTATTTTTAGAGAAATTCGGTAGTCCATCGGAGTGTTAATATTTTGAGAAATAAGGGTATTTTCGATGACAGACTCCACTATTTGGTCTTCATATTTGCGAATAATATTACGCAGTCCTTGCGTCTCTTCCCGTATCGATAGAAGAGCATGAATAATATTTTTCGAGAATAGTATAGGGTGCCCTCTTTTCCCATTATTTAACGGTATGGCAATTAAACAATTTGAATCTTGAAGTGATTGAATAAGCTGATTAATTACAGTATTATCAATTGGCTGATCAACAGCTGAAATTAAAATCATGTCAGAGTCGCGATCGATCGATTGAAGCCCTTTAATGATAGAAGAGCATTTTCCTTGACGAAAATTCTCGTTATACACCGTTTTAACGGGGTATAGATTTGTTATGGGAAAAAATTTCTCAGCCTCATGGCCAACAACAACAATTGTTTCTGACAGATTTGAATTTAACAGCATTTGAATCTGGTGTTCGATTAACGTTTTCCCTTTCCATTGAAGCAATCCTTTATGAGGGAGCGGCCTCATACGGCTTGATAACCCTGCAGAAAGCAAAATGGCTGAAACCTTCATTACGTAGTTCCTTTTCCTATTAATTTCATTTCCTTTTCAGCTGCAGTTTGGATGGCTTTTATTATTTTTGTATAGCCGGTACATCGGCAAAGATTTCCCCCTAATGCTGTTTTAATTTGATCAGTCGTTGGCACATAATCGATTCTATCTAGAAAGGCTCTTGCAGAAACAATTATGCCTGGCGTGCAATACCCGCATTGAGTGGCACCCTCTACTACAAAGGATTCTTGGATAACATCCATATTTGAAGTTAATCCGACTCCTTCACAAGTTACTATTTCTTGATTTACAACTTGACCTGCGAGAATCAAACAGGAGCAGACCACTTCACCGTTTAATAAAACTGAACATGATCCGCATTCCCCTTTGCCACAGCATTCCTTGCTGGCTGTCAGCTTTAGATCCTCCCTTAAGACGTCCAGCAAAGTTTTGGCCGGTGGGCACGAAACAGTACAAGGTGAGCCATTAACAGTAAAATTTATTTCTCTCATTAGTTTCCCTCCATATAATTGGTTTCTCATTTATTGGTGAATAATCTTTATAAGGTGTACTGTTAAATAGTGTTTTCTATATTGATTTTTCAAATAGAATATTAGGTAAATGGACTTTGTATTAGGAAATTTTGCAATTGGAAGAGTGTAGCTGTCACGGGGTGTCTGAAAGATAACATTATTTTGCAGGAAAATAAGCAGTTAGTTTGTGTTCATTGGATTAAAACAGTACTTTTTTTAGCATTCAGGCTAAGGAACAAAAAAATTCCCATACAAAAAGGCTGCCGTGAAATTTTCACACGTAAGAAACCCTTTCGTAGTTAGGAATTTACGGTCCCTAGTAGAAACCCTCAAACCGATTTTTGAGGTTATACGAAAATAATAATATTAGATATATTTGACCAAAAATGTTAAAATTTTAAAAAAGTTTAAGTTGATTTGTAGTGTAATAGCCATGTCAATATTTTGTCAAGTGTAAATTTTCAGATAATACTATTGACAATAAAACTTGCTTTGTTTAATATAGTGAGTAACGGGAGGCAATTATGTCTATTATTTCTATACATACCCATCAATCTTTAAAAAAGGATATTGCTCATCTTTATAACCGAGTCAACCAAGAAATTCACGGTGTCGGAGTAAAGAAACAGCGAATAGAAATATTTGATGACATGGTAATCATTTTTGCTCAGCATAAACGGGTCCAGTCGCTTCAAATGCTTAGTAAAAATTTCCAACATTTGACTATTTCGGTTGATTCAGCATTAAGTGTTGAATTCAAATCGTTATTTAAAGATCAGATTGAAGAGATGCTGCCTTTTAAAGTGAAGACCATTTTAAAAGATTACGATCCTGTTACGGAAGAATCATGTACAATCATTTATTTTAAAGAATAATAAGCTATCAATTTTGTTTGGGAGAGCTGTGCAAGCCGCAACTACTCTTAACCATTTTGAAAGCGGTTCCTTTAGCTTTTGTTTAACGGAAGTTATATGAAACCGCAGTAGTAGATCATCATCTTATGGAAGATGTTTTCTATTACTGCGGTTTTTTATATACAAATTTCTATTTTTGGAGGTGATTTATTAGGAAAATAGCGAAATGCATCCCGAGTTTATACAGAAGATACATTTTGTAAATATGGGGGGCTGACCTTGGAAAAGCTAAATCCTGTTAAAATTGGAACTTTAGGATTTCAGCATGTATTGGCAATGTATGCAGGTGCTGTCATTGTACCTTTAATTGTAGGACCTGCAATTGGATTGAATGCTCAACAACTTGCATATTTAATCTCGATTGATCTATTTACATGTGGGATAGCAACATTATTACAGGTCATAGGCGGAAAGCATTTCGGTATAAAATTACCTGTCATTTTGGGCTGTACATTTACAGCGGTAGGGCCGATGATAGCCATTGGACAATTACAAGGAATAACCGCGATTTATGGCGCCATCATTGTCTCCGGAATTATCGTCATGATATTATCGCAGTTTATGAGTAAAATTATGCGTTTTTTCCCTCCTGTTGTCACTGGTTCAGTTGTTGCTATTATTGGGGTTTCCTTAATTCCAGTCGCAATGAATAATGCTGCTGGTGGGCTGGGCTCTCCCGATTTTGGCAGCTCCAAAAATTTATTCTTAGCCATACTTACACTGATTCTAATTATCTTAATGAATCGTTTCTTCAAAGGATATATGAAAGCAATTTCTGTCCTGCTATCGCTAATTGCAGGAACAATAGTCGCATATTTTATGGGAATGGTTAGCTTCGTGGAGGTTGCTAATGCTTCCTGGTTTCATATTGTTCAGCCTTTCTATTTCGGTCTGCCTACTTTTAATGCCTCAGCTATTTTGACAATGACCTTAGTCGCCATTGTAAGTATGATAGAGTCCACTGGTGTATTTCTAGCATTAGGGGATGTTTGTGAACGAAAACTAGAATCCAAGGATATTAAAAAGGGATTAAGAGCAGAAGGGCTTGCAGTTGTAATTGGAGGAATATTTAATGCTTTTCCTTATACATCATTCTCTCAAAATGTTGGCCTTGTAGCTCTAACTAAAGTAAAAACTAGAAACGTTGTAATCTCTGCTGGGGTCATACTAATGATTTTAGGACTTTTGCCTAAGATCGCAGCTCTAACTACCGTCATCCCTATGGCTGTCCTGGGCGGTGCCATGATTCCAATGTTTGGTATGGTGATTTCATCAGGGATTAGAATGCTTTCAGCTGTAGATTTTACTAAAAACGAAAACCTCTTAATTATTGCTTGTTCCGTTGGAATTGGATTAGGATCTGCGGTAGTTCCTGCTATCTTTGGCAGTCTTCCAACAGGTGCCCGTTTACTCGTTGAAAATGGAATAGTAATAGGAAGCTTGACAGCCATTTTACTAAATGTGGTCTTTAATTATAAGGATTTAAATATATCTAAAGATGGGCAAATGAATCAGTTAAAAACTGAACACTCAATGGATGTCCTTTAATAATCTGCATAAAGCAGAAATAAAAATAGCAGAAGGGGTATAAACTATGGATTTAATTCTGAAAAATGCGAATATTCCACAAGGAGATCGCCAAGTCTTAACGAATATACTAGTAAATGATGGAAAAATTATTGGGTATTCCAATGACATTAGCTTCTTAAATGCTACACAGGTTATTGATGTTGAAGGCAAGCTAGTTGTTCCTGGTTGTATTGACCCGCATACACATTTTATGGATCCAGGCTTTACTCATAGAGAAACTTTTGCAACTGGAAGCCGTTCAGCAGCAGCTGGCGGATTGACAACGATCATTGATATGCCATGCTGCAGCAAGCCTTCTGTTCGGGATGGGGATAGTTTCCAAAAGAAAATAGGTCCGATTCGTGACCAAGCATATATAGATTATTGCTTTTGGGGAGGAATGACGGGAGAAGATGCCCGTGAAGGCTGGATCGATAATATTTATCCGCAAATTGATGAAGGGGTTGTCGCTTTTAAAGTGTATATGACACCTTCCGTACCAACTTTCCCAAAGGTTTCAGATGCTGAAATGCTTGAAATCTTTAAACATGTGGCAAAAACAGGTTTGCCAATAGGTGTGCATGCTGAAAACTATGATATTTGCACTTTTAACTCTAAGAAGCTAGAAAAAGAGGGGCGTTTAGATGGTCCAGCATGGGCAGAGGCCAGGTCCAGTCTAGCTGAAAAGGTCGCAATCGAATTAATTCTAAGCTTTGCCGAAGCAACAGATGCCCGTGTCCATGTTGTGCACATGAGTACAAAAGAGGGAGTGGAGCTAGTGAGGGCCGCTAAGAAACGGGGGATTAAAGTTACTTCTGAAACTTGCCCTCATTACCTCGTACTAAACGCACAGGACTCAATGTCAGAACGTGGTTCATATGCAAAAATTGCTCCTCCATTGCGCGGTAAGGAAGACAATGAATCTCACTGGCAGGCACTTGCCGATGGAACAATCGATTTCGTTGGAACTGACCACGCTCCATATGAAATAGCAACAGAAAAAGAATATCCAGGAGCGACGATTTGGAATACTTTCCCTGGTATTCCAGGAGTAGAAACAATGGTCCCTATCCTAGTAAGTGAAGGACTAAATAAAGGCCGTCTATCACTATCACGTTTTGTAGAGGTTACGAGCAGGAATGCTGCCATTCATTATGGCATTTATCCGAAAAAGGGATCAATGGAAATTGGCAGTGATGCTGACTTCACTATAATCGACCTTGAAAAGGAATATGTCATTGATGAACAAAAAACCGAATCAATGGCGAAGTATAATCCATTACATGGCTTGAAATTAAAAGGAAAGCCAGTACAGACAATAATCCGCGGAAACGTTGTTTTCGATGAAGATAACGGTGGAATTGTCGGAGAAGCAGGCTATGGAGAGTACGTGCCTCGTCAAAGTATTCAGAGACTGGAAAGAACATTAAAATATGAAAAATATGAAGCCGTAAAAGTAGAAACAAAGGAAGCTGAAGCTGTAACACAAAATTGATGTTTTAGTTTTCAATCATGTAGATTCGAATAGTTTCATATATTGATATAACAAAAAGAAAAATGAAATCAGTTTTCTGAAAGGATGAAAGATAAGTGGAACTTAAAGGAAAGAAACATTGTGTTGTGGTAATTGATATGCTCAATGATTTTATTGGTGAAAATGCAGCTCTTCGCTGTGAAAGTGGTGAAAAAATTGTCCCTAAAATTAGGGAGCTAATCGATTTTGCTCACGATTTAGATATTCAGGTAGTACACGTACAGGAGGCTCATCGAAAAAATGACAGGGATTTCCGTGTAAGACCTGTTCATGCTGTAAAAGGCACATGGGGATCAGAGTTCATACCTGAGCTGCAGCCGGAAGAGGATAAGGGTGACTATGTCGTTCAGAAGAGAAGACATAGTGCATTCAGCTATACCGATTTTGATCTGTTCCTTAGGGAAGAGGAAATAGATACAGTCGTTTTAACAGGCGTATGGACAAATGTTTGTGTTCGCAGCACCGCATCTGATGCTCTATATCATGGATATAATGTAATCTGTATTTCCGATGGAACAGCGTCTCAAGATGATGATATGCATGTTTCCGGATTAAGAGATATTGATATTTTCGGAGATATCATGACAACAGAAGAATATAAAGAAGCAGCGAAAAATAAATTCTCCCTAGACGAAAAGGTTGTTTAATATTAACACTCATACAGACCGAAAAAGAAGAATTTTAGTGGGTATTACTGGGGCTAGCGGATCATTGTATGGATATACTTTGATCCGCGCTCTTCATCAATTAGGAATAGAAACGCACTTAATTGTTACGGAAATGGGAGAGAAAGTAATGCAGTTTGAGTGCGGGGTTAAGATGGAGGAGCTTAAAGAATATGCCACTGTCCATAGTAATAAAAATTTGTTTGCATCGATAGCAAGCGGATCCTATTTGACAGACGGGATGGTTATAGTCCCTTGTTCCATGAATACACTTGGGGCCATTGCGAATGGTGTCGGCGATACATTGCTAAGCAGAGCGGCAGGTGTAGTTTTAAAAGAAAAACGAAATTTTATTATCGTTCCAAGGGAAGCCCCATTTAATCTAATACACTTACGGAATATGACACTGCTTGCTGAGACAGGTGCATGTATCATGCCAGCCTCTCCAGGATTCTACCATAAGCCAACAGAAATATGGGAGCTGGCAAACTTCATGGTAGCCCGAATTTTAGACATGCTTAATATTGATCATCGACTGCTGGAAAGGTGGGGGGAAAATTCATGATACCTGTAACAATGAGAGCATTATTAGATGACTGGGAGAATAGAGGCCTCCTATATCGAATTAAACGAGAAGTAGATCCCCGCTATGAATTAGGTGCTGTTGTAAATACGAAAAATGGAAAGCAGCCATTCCTCTTTGAAAAAGTCAAAGGGTATCAATCAGCAATGGCAGCAGGATTAGGCGGAGATCGTGAGCTAGTTGCTGATAGCATGGGAATACATGCTTCGGAACTGATCCCTAAAATCATTAACTCCATTGTTAATCCAATCCCTACAACTTTAAAGGAAACTGGACCTGTACAGGAAAATTTAGTAACAGGCGATTTCGATTTAGCTGACCTGTTTCCAATACCGACCTTTCACGAAGGGGATTCAGGTGCCTATTATGTATCAGGGATACTTGTTGTAAAGGATGTAACAGGAAAGAAAAGGTATACATCTATAAGGAGAATGCAGTATCTAGGCGGAAATCGAACAAATATTTTAATTACTTCGCCAGAGTTATTGGAACAGTATTCATATTATGAAAAACTGGGTGAGCCAATGGAAGTGGCCGTTATGTTTGGGGTAGTGCCAGCTGTCGTTTTGAGTTCCCAGATTAGCACACACCTATATCATACGGATAAATTAGACGTTGCGGGGGCTTTACTTGGACAATCCTTAGATGTTGTTCGCTGTAAGACAGTGGATATAGATGTTCTAGCAGAAGCGGAAATTGTTTTTGAGGGCCGAATGTTACCGAATGAACGTGAGATGGAAGGGCCATTTGGAGAATTGGCCGGTTATTATGGGTTTAGATCCCCTCAGCCAATCGTGGAAATATCTGCTGTAACCTATCGGAATCAAGCCATAAACCAGACCATTTTCCCTTCAAGCTATGAAGAAAGACTGCCAATGGCTCTAGTTCGGGAGGCGACCTTATTAAGTACTGTTAGGCAAGTCGTGCCGAATATTAAAGGTGTACATATTCCGATGGGAGGTGTTGCTCGCTACCATGCTGTCATTCAAATCGAGAAAAAGTCTGAAGGGGATGGAAAGCAAGCCGCACTTGCTGCATTTGCTAGTGATAAAGATTTAAAGCATGTCGTTGTCGTAAACGATGATGTTGATATTTTCGATTCAGACGATGTTGAATGGGCGATTGCAACTAGGGTTCAGGCCTCTAATGATGTATTTATTGTACCTGGAGCTAAAGGTTCTCCACTCGAATCCTCCCATAACCTAAGAGGTGTTTCCGATAAAATGGGAATAGACGCCACATATCCTTTAGGAGAGGAAGAAATGTTTAAAAGAACATCCATTCCAATTGAAGTCAATCTTGAAGATTATTTATAGAGGAACTAGAAAAATCAAATGAAACTGTTAAAGTTTTCTACCTGAATGAAAAAAATATAAGTTCATTTAACTAGTTCATCATATTGACCTTGGAAAGGGGGATGGAAATGAAGGCAATTGGGATGATTGAAACAAGGGGATTAACAGCTGCTATAGAAGCACTTGATTCCATGGCCAAAGCAGCCAATGTTAGTTTAGTAGATTTAAAACGAGTCGGTTCTGGTTTAGTGACTGTAATTGTAGAAGGAGATGTTGCAGCTGTAACTGCCGCTGTTGAAGTGGGGAAAACGGCTAATTCTAAGACCGGAGGAGAGTTAGTATCCTTTAATGTCATTCCTCGACCGCATGCAGAGCTTGCTAAGATTCTCTAGGAGGTGATTACGCTTGTCAGAATTCATGAAAAATATTGTTCAGGAAGTATTAAAGCCAGATAATAAGCCGAGAGAGAATCCTCTTTTTAACGGGGGGAATTCAAGGTTTGTTTATTCGAAATCCACTGTCAATGACAACAAACAAGAAGCTTCAAAACAATCGATAGCGGGAATAAATCGTCCAAACTATCAGCAAAAAAATATCCAAAAAAGATTAGCTGGAGTGCCTGCTAATACTAATAAAGATCTAATCAATCATTCATCCAAAAATGAACAAAGAAATGTTCATACTAAAACGGGGAGTAGTGATTCCATTACAGGTTCCATATCTAAACTGCAAAAAATCTCTCTTGTACAAGGTAACCAACCATTAAATAAGCCTCAAAAAGGTTCATATGTAAATAACCATTTTAATGAAGAAAGTAAGTTTATCGGCCAAACGAGAAATGGAATAAAAGCTTGGGTCTATTCTGGTCTATCTGAAAAACTGATGGAATCATTTCAGAGGCCGCTAAAGTCACATTCCGTTGGGGTCATTTCAAGTGAACAATCGTCAATCGGCCAGTTATTTCTAGTGAATGAGATTTTACGAGAGTATTCGGCCATGAAATATAGTTTGTTATGGGAAAAAGAAAAAAGCAGTGGCTTTATTCTTGAATTGTATGAAGAAGATACCGCCAAACTAACCGAGGCCGTAAAAACATTATTTCAAAAACTTTCTCACCATTCTTATAAGCCTTTACAGCTTTTTAAAGTTCATTCTCCTAGTCCATGGTTAACAAAACAGCTTAATTTGAATGCTCATGTAGATGGGGTCGCTGTACTTGATGGAATAAATCATTATTCATCCATTCTTATATTAGATCGTTTATTGAAAAAATCACCAAATATAAATTTCAACTATACCGTAGAGAAAGGATATTTACTTCTTTATGGTCCATTCATAACGATTTCAGAAGTCTCTGCCGAATTACTTAAGGAAGCTGAGAGGTTTAAATAACTTTATATGACTGGAGGCTATGTAATTGCAAGCACTAGGATTAATAGAAACAGTGGGCTATTTAACAGCTGTTTCTGCTGCAGACGCTGCAGTTAAAGCCGCGGATGTAGAAATTGTAGGCATCGAAAAAGTAATTGGCGTAAATGGGTATCTGGGTGTTACGGTCCATTTCAGCGGGGATGTCGCCGCAGTTAAATCTGCTGTGGATGCTGGTAAGGAAGCTGCAGATCGTATTGGAAAGGTAATTTCCTTTCATGTGATTCCAAGGGCTCACAACGAAGTAGCAAGTAAACTATTACCTCATTTTAAACTTGAAGAGAAGAGCTTAATTAAGAAGGAAGGCTCTGAGGAGAATACGGAGAGAGCTGAAGCGAAGGGAAAAAATATAAAAGGCTCAATGAAAAAGGGAACCACTAAAAAAGCGGAAAATGATATAACGGAAAACAGTCAATCAGAGGAAGACAATAACAAATCAAATTAATCATTATGAGGAGGAAATAAATCATGGGTGAAGCATTAGGATTAGTAGAAACAAAGGGTTTAGTTGGTGCAGTAGAGGCTGCTGATGCAATGGTTAAGGCAGCAAATGTAGAAATTTGCGGCTATGAAAAGGTTGGCTTTGGACTTGTAACTGTCATGGTAAGAGGAGATGTAGGGGCTGTTAAAGCAGCGACAGATGCGGGAGCTGAAGCGGCAAGCCGTGTTGGAGAATTGGTATCTGTCCATGTTATCCCTAGACCTCACAGCGAAGTGGAAAGAGCCCTATTATCTAAAACGATTGGTGAATAAATATGAGCTCAAATAAGCAGAGTGTAATGATGAAACACACTCTGCGCGAGCTGTCTAACCGAAACAGCTACAGTAAGAGCCTACAGAAAAGACCATATGTCCTGGCTCTAATTACCTCTCATTTGATTGGAATGGAACCAGGACTTTTATATTTAAAAGACCTAACTAGTAAACAATGCATGCTTCGAATCTCAGTGGAAGATTCGATTTACTCACATGACGAAAGAAATGACCTTGCGAGAATAATTGGCAATGATGATTGGATTTGTCATCAGCATTTATCAGAAAAAAATAAGATTGATATAGTCTTTCTCCCAATCCTGTCATTTTCGCTAGTATCAGATATTCTTTCCTTCAATGAACAAAGACCTTTTGTCCGTCTGATTCTTCATAGTTTAATGACTGGTAAGAAAGTCATTGCATTAAAAATAGGGATAGACGCTAATCATCAGCTATGGCGGGTGAAGGGTTTGGATAAAGGATCTCAAGCTTTTAAAAGAAAACTGAAGGACCAAATGATTCAGCTCAAAGGGTTAGGAATTGAACTAATCAATGAAGATGATAATTTTGATGTTTTTCTTAATCATTCTCTAAAAAAATCAATTATTACCGCAGAAACAATACGATATTTGCATGGGCAAAATCAACATACTTTGAGTATGACAAGTCAGACTATCATTACTCCCCTTGCCAAGGATATGGCAAGAGAGTTGAATATTGCAATCATTACAGAATAAGGGGACGATCTTTATGCACATGGGAATAGTGGTTGGCCGGGTAACTGCTACGAGAAAAGATGAAAATCTAGTAGGGACGAAGCTATTAATTACACAGCCGATTGGATTAGATGGACAGGTACTGCCAAACCCTATTATTACCGTTGATACTGTTGGAGCCGGCATAGGTGAAAGAGTGATCTATGTGACTGGAAGCATGGCTTCAAGAGCGATCAGGAATAAAGATGCACCCATAGATGCTGCAATTATTGGAATAATTGATAGTTTGGAAGGAACGATGACAGGGGGTTAAACAGTGGACGCTCTTAAAATAAAAGAAGCTATACAATATCGGAAATTAATTGATGTATTATTGCATCCACATCAATATGCGGACATAGTCCTTAGAGGCGGGTATTTTATTAATGTAATCACCCGTGAAATATATGAAGCAGATGTTGCCATTAAAGGACAATATATTTTAATGGTCGGAGATGCAAAGGATCTGATTGGTCCGAAAACAACGATAGAAGATGTTAAGGGGAAATTTATTAGCCCGGGCTTTATTGATTCTCATATGCACTTCGAAAGTGCCATGCTGACATGTACAGAATTTTCCAAGCTCTCCATTCCGACAGGGACAACTACATTAATTGGCGACCCGCATGAGATAGGAAATGTTCTCGGTGTTCATGGAATGAAAGCGATGATTGAAGAAGCTAAAACCCTTCCAAATCGTATCTTATTCACTGTTCCTTGTGCCGTACCTGATGCGCCTGGTCTAGAAACCTCAGGGTATGACGTTTCAGCGAAGGATATGAAGGACTTATTGAATGATCCATATGTTCAAGGGATAGGCGAAATTCAAAGCTTTAGTAATATCCAGCCAGTCTATCAACATGCCCCTGAATTAATAGATGATCTAGTGGCAGCGGTCTCCTATGCAAACAGTATTGGTAAAACTGTCGAGGGAAATGCTCCTGGATTATTTGGGAAAGAACTGGCAGCACATATTATAAGCGGAGGCACACATGTTTCTTGTCATGAAACGACTACGAAGGAAGAAATGGTTGAAAAGTTGCGTTATGGAGTAAGTGTGTTTATGAGGGAAGGATCCTCCCAACGAAATATGGCAGAGTGTATCCGTGCCATTACAGAGGATGGATTGGATTCGAGACGAGCGATTTTAGTATCAGATGATATGGTTCCTGCAGATCTCCTGAAATATGGACATATGAATGATATTGTCCGCAGAACGATCGCGGAAGGAATTGATCCTGTCGAAGCCATCCAAATGGCAACCATTAATCCGGCTACTCACTTCGGGTTTAAGGATGTAGGAGTGATCGCACCTGGTAAAAGGGCAGATATTGCCGTTATTAGTGATTTAATGAATATGACGATCGATCAAGTATATCTCAGTGGTAAAAAAGCTGCTGAAAAAGGCGAACTAACTATCGACATAGCCCCGTATATTTATCCTGAAAGTGTTAAGAAATCGATTAAAAGAAAAGCAGTTACAAAAGATGAACTCACTATTAATGCTACAGGATCCCGTGCAAGGGTAAGAGCTATTGAAGCCATCCCTTTCCAAAATTTAACGGGCGAGGGCGAGTATACTCTGAATGTAAAGGATGGAATTGTCCAGCCTTGTCTGAAGCAGGATGTATTGCCATTACTTGTTGTTGAACGTCACGGAAGAACAGGAAAAGTAGGGAAAACATTCTTGCATGGCTTTGATTTAAAGAGCGGAGCCATTGCAGAAAGTGTTGCCCATGATACTCATAATATTATTGTGACAGGGACGAATTATGAGGATATGGTAACCGCAGTCAATCGTGTCATTGCAATGGGAGGTGGAATTGCCATGATCAAGGAAAGTAAAGTGGTTGGAGATCTTCCGCTCCGTGTAGGTGGTCTTATGACAGATGAATTAACCGGTAAGGAAATGAGTGATAAGGTTGATGAGCTTTCCAGACTTGCAAAGGAAGAGCTTGGTTGCGGAATGGAGGTTCCATTCATGCACTTATCCTTCTGGTCACTAGTCACAAGTCCGAAGTGGAAAATTACTGATATGGGATTGATTGATGTAGACAAGTTTGAGGTTATTCCTACGATTATTTAAAAATACATCAAGAAAAGTCGTCGCAGGAACAATCGCCCTTTGATTGTTCCGAAGGCGCTTACGCTTTTTGAATTGGAGGGAAAAATTATGGGAGTCAGATTAGTAGACTTAACTCAGGAAATCTATCATGGGATGCCAGTCTTCCCTCTTCATCCATCTACGATGATTTTTACTAATATTACACATGAAGAATCGGAAAAAAAGATAGGGTTTCCATTTGCAACAAACAATTTAATCATTAATGAACATGGGCCAACCCATAGTGATGCTACATACGAGTATGATCCAAATGGGAAATACATTGATGAAATGCCATTAGAATATTTCTATGGTCCAGCCGTTTGCCTTGATGTCTCACATGTTCCGACAAATCGTTATATTACGAGTCAGGATCTTGAGAGTGCCCTAAATAAATCGGGTCAGTTTATCGAGAAGGGGGATATCGTTCTTCTCTATACTGGCCATTATAACAGGTCGTATGGCACAGATGCATGGTTAACTACTTATACAGGTCTTGATTACCAAGCAGCTAAGTGGCTAGCAGAGAAAGGCGTTGTCAATATCGGCATCGATTCTCCGGCAATCGATCATCCTGATGATCCCAAGTATTCCGGTCACCTAATTTGCAGGGAGTATGGCATGACCAATACGGAAAACCTTTGTAATTTGGACCAAATAGCCGGTATGAGATTTTTATACTTCGGGCTTCCGCTCAGGATTCGGAAAGGAACTGGCTCCCCAATCCGGGCAGTTGCTGTTTTTATTGAATAAACGGAGGGTGATTTTATGAGAGAAATCTTTAATAGGGACAGAATTCGTGAAGAAATAGTCATTCCTCCCTACGAAGGCAGAAGCGCTTTTTTAAGAAAAGGCGAAGAGCTTATTATCATTGATCTGGATGGGAAGCAGGTTGGGGATTTTGTTTGTTTTAATCATGCAGATCCTCAAGAATATGTATCCCCCGTTCATATGAGAGCATCATTAAGCAGTATTCGGTTAAAAAAAGGCGATTTATTATACAGCAATAGACGCCGACCTCTTATGCAGCTAGTAGAAGATACTGTCAGTGTCCACGATATATTTTTTCCAGCCTGCGATTATTATCGGTATAAAATGGATTTTGATCACGATGATCATCCAAATTGCTATGACAATTTAGAAACAGCTTTAAAGAAGTTTAATATTCATCCAGCTATTGTTCCAGATCCTATTAATCTATTTATGAATAATGTGCTGGACGATCAAGGCGATTATGTGATTGAAGAGCCACTTTCAAAGCCAGGAGATTATGTGAGGCTCAAGGCCTTGGAGGACGTGGTCATCGCCTGTACAACATGTTCGCAAGATATGGCACCTGTAAACGGATGGAAGGTTACATCTCTAAAAATGCAAATAGTGGAGGCAGAATAATGGATGATATTCAATTCCTTCAGGAGCTTCTGCGGATCAATAGTTCAAATCCTCCAGGTAATGAGCATGAGGTAACTGAGGCTTTTATTGAACGATGTAAGATGAAGGGCATCCCCTTTAAAATGACTTATCTTGAGAAAAATAGGAGCAATTTTGAGGTGACACTCAAGGGCAGTGGTGATAAGCATTTATTTCTGTGCGGCCATATGGATACGGTTTCCCCTGGAGAGGCTGAATGGCAGTATGCCCCTTTTTCAGGGGACATTGTAGAAGAAAGGATTTATGGCAGAGGGGCTTCAGATATGAAAAGCGGCTTGGCCGCCATGTATTTAGCATTAGAATCTTTAATTTTGGAAAAAAAGACACCTCCAGCCACTATTACATTTTTGGCAACAGCTGGTGAAGAAGTCGATAGCTGCGGAGCTAGGGCGTTTTTAGAAGGAAATGACGATCGAGTCATTGATGCACTAGTAATCGGTGAACCGACAAATGAAAAGGTTGTGGTTGGACATAAGGGAGCACTTTGGTTAGAAATTAGCACATATGGAAAAACCGCTCACGGGTCTATGCCAGATCAAGGAATCAATGCTGTTGATCATATGATGCAAATAATAAATGTGTTAGATTCACTAAAAGTTGAGTGGAAACTAGAAAAGGAACCTCTTGGAAGCAGTAGCCTTGCGGTTACAATGATCAATGGGGGGATTCAAACGAATGTCATTCCGGATCGATGTTCAATTCGGGTGGATATACGTACAGTTCCTCCACAATCACATGACCATTTAATAGAACAGCTAAATCAAAAACTTAATAAACTTGTTGAAAATAACGAGCTCCATCAGTTCAAGATAACGAAAGTGTTAGACCGTCCACCTATTCTTACCGCTGTTTCATCAGATATTATTCACTGTGCATTAGAAATAAAAAATGAAGAGGACTCAAATTGCTTTGGTGTTTCTTATTATACAGATGCAGCTGTATTAAATCCAAGAAGCGAAATCCCTACATTAATCTATGGACCAGGTGATGAGAAGCTTGCCCATCAGCCAAATGAATGGGTAAGTATTGCTGCCTATAAAAGATCGATCGATTTTTATAAATCATTAATTTTGAACTTTGACGAAAAGAAAGCCGATATGACAAGCCAGTTACAAGGAGGTGTAAAATGAGCAGCATTCTCATTAGGAACGCAGAAATCGTTACGATGAATGAGAAGGAAGAAATTATTACAGGAGATATTTATATTGTAGATGACAAAATTGTTGAAATCGGACAAAATCTCCGCCATTATGCAAGTAAAATTATTGATGCTTCAGGACGCACGGTGATACCGGGATTTATACAAACTCATATACATTTATGCCAAACATTATTTAGAGGGCAGGCTGATGACCTTGAATTAATGGATTGGTTAAAGCAAAAAATTTGGCCTCTGGAAGCATCTCATGATGAGGAATCCATTTATTACTCAGCGATGCTTGGCATTGGGGAACTATTACAAAGTGGAACAACAACAGTTGTAGATATGGAAACTGTTCATCATACAGATTTTGCTTTTAAAGCAATTGCGGAAAGCGGAATTCGCGCCCTAGCAGGGAAGGTCATGATGGATAAGGGAGATGAAGTTCCAGTTCTCTTAAGGGAAAATACGCAAGAATCCATTCAGCAAAGTGTCGATCTGCTTGAAAAATGGCATAATCATGATGGCGGCAGAATCCAATATGCCTTCTGCCCTCGTTTTGTTGTTTCATGTACGGAGGAATTATTAACAACAGTAAGGGATCTTTCAAAGCATTACAATGTCAGAGTCCACACACATGCCTCTGAAAATTCCACTGAAATTTTGTTAGTAGAAAAAGAACATGGAATGAGAAATGTTGTCTACCTTGATAGCATTGGGTTAGCGAATGAGCGTTTAATTCTGGCACATTGTGTGTGGCTGGATGAAGAAGAGAAAAGAATTATTAGAGAGCGCGGAGTTAAGGTCAGCCACTGTCCAGGATCTAATCTTAAGCTCGCTTCAGGAATTGCTGAAATTCCGTCATTACTTAACTCACATGCACATGTAAGTCTAGGTGCTGACGGAGCACCTTGTAACAATAATCTGGATATGTTCAATGAAATGAGACTCGCTGCTATTATTCAAAAACCTATCCATGGACCAACAGCCATGAATGCAAGAACTGTATTTAGAATGGCTACAATCGGGGGAGCAAAAGCAGTTGGAATGGAAAATGAAATTGGCAGTATTGAAACAGGGAAGAAGGCTGATCTCGCTATTTTGAACTTAAATGATTTCCACACATATCCATCCTCAGAAATTGATCCAATTTCCAGAATTGTTTATTCAGCCACAAGAGCGGATGTTGAAACAACGATTGTGAACGGAAAAGTACTAATGGAAAATAGACAGATGATTACGATTGATAAGGCAGTTATATTGAGAGAATCAGATATATCCATAAAGCGATTAGTGAAAAAGTTGGAAACAGTATTGTACTAAAGGTGTTTCGATTTTAAATAACATGTACCCTCCCTTCAGCCAAGAAGAGTCCATTATTAGTAAAATAACCTACTTTTCGGTATGATATAGATAAGCAAGTAAAGCTATTAGTAGGAGGGTACATATTATGTCTGTTGAAATTCCAAGCAGGGAAGAGCTCGGTGTTATTCTCAAAAAGTCAAAAAAAATTGCGGTAGTTGGTTTAAGCGGTAATCCTGAGAGAACATCCTATATGGTGTCGAAGGCTATGCAGGATGCAGGATATGAAATTATTCCTGTTAATCCAACAGTTGATGAAGTGCTCGGTGTAAAGTCTGTCAAAAGCTTAAAGGATATTGATGGTCATGTTGACATTGTCAATGTTTTTCGCCGTTCAGAGCATCTGCTTGAGGTAGCTAAAGAGTTTGCTGAAATAAATGCTGATGTATTTTGGTCACAGCTCGGATGCATAGATGAGAATGCCTATAATTTCTTAAAGGAAAAGGGCTACACAGTTGTTATGGATCGCTGTATTAAGGTAGAACATGCATTAACAAAATAATGCAAAAGACATGAGATCTTTATAGGTCTCATTTTTTATTTTTTGAAAAAGCAGCTATCGAAACAGCCATAAATCAGCTAAAATTAAAAATCTTATTTGCCAAATTTGAATAAATAGATACAATAAAGCATAGACGCTGAATAAAATATGGTAAAATATATATAAGGAACACTCGTTCTTATCCGCTTTTTCTATCATATAAAGGATAATTATTTTTTAGACGAATACGCTAAATGAATGTATAATCAATTTTGTTTCAATGATTACGCTCATTTCTTTATATAGATACAAAAGCAAAGTATTGATCATTTTTTTATTAGCAATTCTTTTTTGCAGTAATGAAAGGGGTATGTTTGTGGCAAGAAATCAGGAAGCTTTTGACTATAATGATGATGCCATACAAGTACTCGAAGGGCTTGAGGCAGTTAGAAAGCGCCCGGGTATGTACATTGGGAGTACAGATGCGAGAGGGCTACACCATCTAGTATATGAAATTGTCGATAACGCTGTCGATGAAGCATTGGCAGGTTACGGTGAACAAATCATTGTCAAAATACATAAAGACAACTCAATAAGTGTTATTGATAAAGGGCGCGGGATGCCTACTGGAATGCATCGTATGGGCAAACCAACTCCTGAAGTGATATTAACCGTCTTGCATGCTGGAGGTAAATTCGGCCAGGGCGGGTATAAAACAAGCGGAGGACTCCATGGTGTTGGTGCCTCTGTAGTGAATGCTCTTTCTGAATGGCTTGTCGTCACCATTAAAAGAGATGGGATTGTTTATGAACAACGCTTTGAAAACGGCGGCAAACCGGTAACAACTCTTGAAAAAATAGGAAAAACAAATCAAACAGGAACAACCATCCACTTTAAGCCAGATGAATCCATTTTTTCAGTAACTACGTATAATTATGAAACATTATGTGAGCGGCTGCGTGAATCGGCATTCCTATTAAAAGGAATGAAAATAGAAATTATCGATGAAAGGCATAGTCTTCAGGAAGTCTTTCATTATGAAAATGGGATTGAAGCTTTTGTTGAATATTTAAATGAAGAAAAGGATGTTTTGCATTCAGTCGTTAGCTTTGAGGGTGAGCAAAATGGAATAGAAGTAGATTTTGCTTTCCAATTTAACGATGGCTACTCGGAAAATGTTCTTTCCTTTGTTAACAATGTTCGGACTAAAGATGGCGGGACACACGAGGCTGGCTCTAAAACAGCGATGACGCGTATATTTAATGAATATGCTAGAAAGGTTAATCTTCTAAAGGAAAAAGATAAAAATTTAGATGGAGCCGATATTCGTGAAGGGTTTACTGCAATTATTTCTGTACGTGTTCCAGAGGATTTGCTCCAGTTTGAGGGACAAACGAAGGGAAAGCTTGGTACAAGTGAAGCACGATCGGCAGTTGATGCGGTAGTATCCGAGCATTTATCTTATTTTCTTGAAGAGAACCCGAACATAAGTTCTCTTTTGATAAAAAAGGCAATTAAAGCTTATCAGGCGAGAGAAGCGGCCCGAAAAGCACGTGAGGATGCAAGGAGCGGCAAAAAAAGAAAACGCTCGGATGCGGTCCTTTCTGGAAAACTAACACCTGCCCAATCAAGAAATCCTCAAAAAAATGAAATCTATTTAGTGGAAGGAGATTCAGCTGGCGGCTCAGCTAAACAAGGCCGTGACCGTCGTTTTCAAGCGGTTCTTCCATTGCGAGGGAAAGTTATTAATACTGAAAAAGCAAAGCTTCAGGACATTTTTAAGAATGAGGAAATTAATACGATCATACATGCTGTTGGTGCTGGAGTTGGAGCGGATTTTAACATTGAAGATGTAAACTACGATAAGGTCATTATTATGACCGATGCGGATACAGACGGTGCTCATATTCAAGTTCTTCTCCTAACCTTTTTCTATCGATATATGAAGCCGCTGCTGGATGCCGGTAAAATTTATATTGCACTACCCCCTTTATATAAAGTCAGCAAAGGTACAGGCAAGAAAGAAATTATTGAGTATGCCTGGGCCGAAGATGATTTGCAGGACGCCATAAAAAAAGTTGGGAAAGGCTATATGCTCCAGCGTTATAAAGGTTTAGGCGAAATGAATGCGGATCAGTTATGGGATACGACTATGAATCCAGAAACACGCACCTTAATCCGGGTTAGAATAGATGATGCAGCCAGAGCGGAACGCCGCATAACAACGTTAATGGGTGATAAGGTTGAACCACGAAGAAAGTGGATTGAAACAAATGTAGCATTTGGTTTAGAAGAGGATGCAAGTATACTAGAAAATGAAAATATATCAGTCTTAGAGGAGGAGATTGAATAATGGCTACACAAGAGAAATTCCGCGATCTCCCTCTAGAAGACGTTATTGGTGATCGTTTTGGCCGCTATAGTAAATACATTATTCAGGAAAGGGCCTTACCTGATGCAAGAGACGGCCTAAAGCCTGTTCAACGAAGAATTTTATATGCCATGCATGTGGAAGGAAATACACATGAAAAAGGCTTTAGAAAATCTGCAAAAACAGTTGGAAATGTAATTGGTAACTACCATCCTCATGGTGATACATCGGTTTATGATGCAATGGTTCGATTGAGTCAAGATTGGAAGCTACGAAACTTGCTTGTCGAAATGCACGGGAATAACGGAAGTATTGATGGGGATCCTCCTGCAGCTATGCGTTATACGGAGGCGAGACTTTCAGCTATTTCTTCAGAATTGCTAAAGGATATTGAAAAAAGAACGGTCGATTTTGTTCCGAACTTCGATGATACTTCGAATGAACCAACCGTTTTGCCAGCTATGTTCCCAAGTCTCTTAGTAAATGGCTCTACTGGTATTTCTGCTGGATATGCGACAGAAATTCCTCCTCATCACTTAAATGAAGTGATAGATGGTGTCATTCATCGATTGGACAACCCAAATTGCTCAATAGATGACCTTATGAAATATATAAAAGGGCCTGATTTCCCAACAGGCGGGATTATTCAAGGTGTTGAGGGAATAAAGAAGGCCTATGAAACTGGAAAAGGAAAAATCATTGTCCGAGGGAAAGCTGAATTTGAAGAAATTCGCGGCGGGAAGAAACAAATTGTCATTACGGAAATACCGTTTGATGTCAATAAAGCAAATCTTGTCAAGAAAATCGATGAGTTTAGGCTAGATCGAAAAATCGAAGGGATTGCCGAGGTTCGAGATGAGACAGACCGAACGGGGTTACGTATAGTTGTAGAATTGAAAAAAGACGCTGATCCTGAAGGTGTCCTTCATTACTTATACAAAAACAGTGATTTACAAGTACCCTATAATTTTAATATGGTCGCCATTTATAACAGACATCCGAAGCTAATGGGACTTAGAGAGTTATTAGATGCATATATCGAGCATCGAAAAGAGGTCGTCACAAGAAGAACAGCATTTGATCTGGAAAAAGCCCAAGCCAGGCAGCATATTGTTGAAGGCTTAATAAAGGCTTTATCTATTCTTGATGAAGTGATTGCCGCCATTAGAGCATCGAAGGATAAAAGAGATGCAAAAGATAATTTAATTGCCAAGTTTGCATTTACTGAGCCTCAGGCAGAAGCAATCGTGTCATTGCAGCTTTACCGTTTAACGAATACGGATATTACAGCACTCCAAGCTGAGGCAGAAGAATTATCAAAAAGAGTTGCCGAGCTAACATCTATTCTAGAGAGCGAGAAAAAGCTGTATTCTGTCATTCAAAAAGAATTAAAAGACGTGAGAAAACGTTTTGCTGATAATCGCCGCACAGTGATAGAGGCTGAAATTGAAGAAATCAAAATCAATTTGGAAGTTCTGATCGCAAGTGAGGATGTTATTGTAACAGTTACAAAGGAAGGCTATGTGAAGAGGACAAGTCCTCGTTCCTTTGCAGCCTCCAATGGACAGGATTTCGGCATGAAGGATTCAGATCGTCTGCTAGCACAGCTAGATATGAATACGACAGATGTTCTGTTATTATTCACAAACAAAGGGAATTACTTATATTGCCCTGTCCATCAGCTCCCTGATATCCGCTGGAAGGATCTTGGGCAGCATGTTGCTAATATCATTCCAATTGACGGTGACGAATCAATTGTAAAGGCTCTTCCTGTGAAGGATTTCGATACAGAAACCTATTTACTTTTTGTCACAAAATATGGAATGGTGAAGAAAACAGAGCTTAAGCTGTACAAGGCACAGCGTTATTCTAAACCTTTGGTCGCCATTAATTTAAAAGATGATGATGAAGTGATTGATGTCCATGAAACAGATAGCTCTAAAGATCTGTTTATCTCTACATACAATGGCTATGCATTATGGTTCCCTGAGGAAGAAATCAGTATCGTTGGTACAAGGGCAGCAGGAGTAAAAGGGATTAATTTAAAAGACGATGACTATGTAACGGGCGGACAGATAGTTGAGAATTCACTTGAACAGTCAGTTGTCATTGTTACCCAGCGTGGTGCTATTAAGAAGATGAAATTTGCTGAGTTTGAACGAACTTCACGTGCAAAACGAGGTTTTGTCATGTTAAGGGAGTTAAAAGCAAACCCACATCGAATTATTGGCTCACTCGTTATAAAGGAAAATGATTCAATCATTATTGAAAGTGAAAAAGGTGTTATTGAATCCGTGGCGGCCTCAAGTATTCGCTTTAATGATCGCTACTCAAATGGCTCCTTCATTATGGATGAAGGGGAAAGCGGACAAGTAATGGATGTTTGGAAACAAGAGGCTTCACAAGGAACTAATAGGACTGAGAAATAAGCAAAAATCCCTGCTTAATTGTATAGCGGGGATTTTTTAGTAAATTTCTTTAAAGCATTAAATCGCACTCACCTTTACGGAATTTGTATCATTTAGATCTGAATCATTCAACAAGACCATTGGAAAATTCGTCACACACAAATCACCATTTTCCTCACCAAATCCGTAATTCTGTTTATTTGATAGAAAGGAGTAAATATGCTGATTGGGTCCTAAGCTTGATGACGCTCCACGGTCCATTGCATTTACTTTAAAAACAAACAAGTTCACGAATACAGGTCCAAAAATCCCCATTTTACCGCCTCCTGTTTTTACGGTATCAAATTTTTTTCAAATGATGATGGGCTATCGATAAGATCGCGATCATCCACACTGCTTTGTGTTCCTAAAAAGCAGCTATCATCCCCAAAGTTTTGTCCGTAACCCATCGTTTTCTTATCGGCATTATTCCAGTCGGCCAGCAAATTTTGTCCAATATTTACTGCAGAGCAGTTTTCAAAGGAATTAATTTTCAATAGAAAAATGTTAATGTTAATAGATGCACCTGCCAATGGAGTTCACCTCCTTATCGAACTATATTCAGAATGAGTAATTTTATGATTTTTAGAAAGGAGGAAACGAGCATGGATTTTGAAAAATTAAAGCAGTCGCTGGAAATAGCCCCGGAAATATCAATCAGGTGATTTTTGGAACGGGATGCTTGATCAATCCTCCTTTAAACAATTTATGAAAGAAAATATGGATATGGGGCCAACCACCGGAATTAGTCCGAATGAAGCGGCAAACTCATTAGGGCGGCGTCCGTCTAATGCGAAATTTCCTTCTGTTGATATTTATATGACTGATCTTGAAGTGATTGTTCTAGCCGATTTAGCTGGATTTAAAAAAGAAGATCTCCAAGTATCTGTTTCTGGAAATAAACTGTTATTAAAAGGTACATCTTCCTTAATCGTTAGTGGCCAAGCCATTATTCAAGAAAGAAATCAAAGGCCATTTGAGCGAATTATTGACTTGCCAGAACCGACAGATTCCAATCAGATTAAAGCAAAATTCCAAAACGGGCTGCTAATTCTTACCTATAAAAGGCTATACATACAAGAAGAAAGAGTACCGATCGAATAAGCTATCCTTTTTTCTCTGATTGTGTATCAATGAAGTCGGAAACCTCGATGCTCCACTGTGGATTTTGAAAAAAACCTCGGTCTCCATTATGTTCACAAAACCTTCCACACGATGATTTTTTACATGATTACCAACTTGCATCGTGGAGCTTACCTAGATTCTTGCATACCGATCAACACTATTAATTTTTATACCTTGAATGTTGATGTTTGTTCGGTTCATCAAATTACTTCCCTTCTTTGAAAATAAATATCAATAAAAATGTGAGGATAATCATATGCCTATAAAAGGATTATTCAACAAAAATCAAAATAATGAAAACATTAATAAGAAAATAGCTGAACTCGAAAAAATGTATTTAAAGCTTAATGCCCTTGAGCTTCGTGTGAACAGGCTGGCAAAGCTAGAAGAAAAAATATATTCGCTTCTTAAGTGGAAGGATGAAGTTTCAAAAGATCAGCAGTCGAATCGTTTTTCAAGACAAAATTATTCAGATTTATCGAAGGAATTACAATCAGTTGAAGCTTCGTTAATTAAGAAAATAGATCCCTTTTTCGAAAAGGTTCGTTATTTGTCAACTTATATATATGAACTCGAGCAAAAAATACTCACGGTATCTGTTGTTGAATCCTCAGATGCAATTGCTTTAGACGAGCAGCAAAAACTTGCTTCTCTTATATCGTATATCCATGATTTAGAGCACAAAATCTCCTTGCAAAATGAAAGAGAAATGGCAATGCTTACAAGAATAGATGCTCTTGAAGAAAAGTTTGCAGGTTTTCAGAGTAATAAGAAGGATGATGAACAAGCGGTTGTAATTAAAGAAATTCGCATCGATAAATTTTATTTAGATAAATATGAGCAAAATAATAATTTTGCCCAGCTAGGGATTAAAGATTTAAGTGGAGCGCTGAATATTGGGGCAACCTATGGACGAGACGTGATGCCGAAAGAGGTATCTGAACAGCTGAAAGAAGATTTATAAGACTTAACAAAAATAAAAGAGGATAAGGAAAGTCCCAAAAGTGAACAATCTGTAGGGGAATCATCTGAGGAAACAGAATCTACATCTGATGAACCGATTTCTTTTACAGAAATTTCAATTGAGGAAGAGGATTAAAATTTGATTAAGTACTGTCTGGATGAAAAAATGTGTTTACTTCTGAGGCTTGATCAATTAAATACGGATAGCAATGCACACGAGATTTCTCCTATGGAGTATCGTGTGCATTTTTGTTGTTGATTGATTTTTAATTTGATTTTTTAAACACAGATATCCTTCCTCAAGGGAAAGAGGGACCAAGATTCAGAAAAATATCGGCGAAAATGTCTTTAATCAAAGCTATGAAGGATAAAATTCAGCAAGACATCCGGAAAATGTTCAGAACAGAACGATGATTGTGAGGAAAATTACCAAAAAATTTTACATGAATTTCCTAATAATGGGCAAAATTATTATGATAGAAGTATAGGGGGGAAGATACATGAAAAAGGAATTAGTGTTTGCCCTGGCTGCATTCTTTTTTTTATCGTTGTCAGTAATGACAGGTACATATGCTGGTGAAAATAAGATGAAAATGATTACCGTATCCAAGGAGAAGGCAGAACTAACGGGTGATGGTAAAAAGGATACCATTATCATTAAGGGACTGCCATACGATGAGGACACCGAGTTTTTAAAAGAAATATATTTGAAAATCACTACATCAAATGGAAAAACATTGACTGCAGAATTTGATGGCGGTTTTAACCCAAGAGCTACGTATGTTGACTTAAATCATGACGGTCTAAAAGATATATTCGTAACCATTGATACTGGAGGCAGCGGCGGGATAACAAATCACTATTTATTTACGGCAAAAAATTCTGCATTAACAGATTTAACGGTGCCAGAACCGCTCGTCGTTAACAGTCAATTTTTAGATGGATATAAAGCATCCTTAGCGATTCAAGAAACTGGTGAATCCTATACATTTGATTTAAGCAATCGGGCTGAAGATTATGAAAAAACTGGTCTTTATCAAAATGGGAAACTAAGTGAGCCAACAGAGCTAATGATAGATTCGTTTTCTACATTGAAACCGGTGAAGGTTGACAGTATTCAATATGGATTAAAGGGAATTCAGGCTGTCAGCGGCGCCTATCATGCAGACAGAATCGCTATAATTGAGTCCTTATGGCTTTATAAGGATGGAAAATGGTTCTTAAAGAATACAAGAGTCATGGAGACCAATCTTCAAAAGAAGAAAAAGTGAAAATTAGGCAGTTGCCACGTTTTCTGGAAATGGACATGAAATAAGATAAGTGGATTTCCTATTTGTTGTAAAGGAGGGCGCTTATCTTAAATTGGATGTATCTCAGCTTAGTGTTACGTATTTGCCGCCTGCAACGGAAATTAGACCTGTAGATGGCAGAAAGTATACACTGATGCAATCTCTATCTACAGGTGAATGGTTTTTAAATATTGGCTACAGCTACCATGCTAATCATGAAAACATAAAATTTCGTCTCTGGAACTCTTCGCCAATATTTGAATGTAGCCATGCAGCCGATTGAAACATAAGTTTATTTTATTACTCTTTATCTTCTATACAGGGAACTTTCCTGTATTTTTTTCTGTTTATTGGTGCAATAAGCATAAAATTCTTTAATAATCACACGATAAAAGGGAAAGGAGTGACTTAACTATGAAAAATAAAGATGAAGAATCATTAAAAATGAGTTATGAATCTGATGGAAAAATGAAGAAAAAATAAAAATCGGCAAGGTAAAAGAAATGAAAATGCTGACTTTTTTAATAGCACACAAAATAGTGAATGAATTAGGTCAAGCAGACACTCTAAATCAGTGTGTCTGTTTTTTTTGATAAAAACATAAGAGGACAAATAACATTATTATGTAAACTAATTTCAGTAAAATGAAGTCAGCAAAGTACCTGAAATAAATTTAATTAATGACTGGAACAATTACCAAGAACCAAAACAAAAGCACACACAGGAGTGGCTATTTTAAGATATATCATAGATTCTGATCAATTATCGGTATAATCATATCTAGGGCAAAACCTCCTTCAGTAATAATCTCATTTAAATTATAGTTCTCATTAATATTTTATTTTCAAAGCTATAAAAATTTTTTCACAGAAATAGCAATATGCCTCTGAAACTCCTTCGATAACTGTATCCTTTGAACAATGTGGACATTCCCATCCCATATACCATTTGTTTTTTTAGGTGTTTCTGTTTTCAATTGATTTTTACATTGCTTTCACCTACTGCTCATGCTGATGAAGATAATCCCTTATTAATTGTAATTTTTCATTGTCCTCATCCAAGTAATAATTGAAATTTTGAAATGTAATGTGACGGGGACAATTGTCAGTTTTTGTTGCGACATGTGAAAAAGCATCCCCTTAATTGGATTCGTTCATCCTACGAGAAAGCGCTGCACGTTTAAATACGTTGTTTGATTGAGGGCTTACAGTGGAAATTTCATAATGACCATTTATTATCAAGGCTTTGTTGCCCGACATACAGAAAATAATAAATTCTGTAAAGGAGGGCCTGTCTATATTTATTCACAAAAGGTAGAAGAATTAATAAAAAGGCAGGGAATTACAATTGATATTGGAAAAGAGCCACCTCGGAGTCCTAAGTTGAAAATTGACTAAATTATCAAGTTATCTATATTTGTTGTTACGCTAACAGGGGCGTGTGCGGCTGAGCCTAGGTCGTATTGTTCAAATAAGAAAAAAATTTTTTAAGGGATATTTAGCTATTAAATAGAATTCAAAAATCTTAAAATATCTTGATAAAAGGGCTTTTACTATGAGGTTAAGGTGAAGGGAAATGGTGTCATACAATAAAGTGGATGGTGGAATTTATTCAATAATGGATGGGTACAAGCATTACCATTTATTTTATAGTAATGATTTAGATGAAAAATAACTTTGGGCAGTTTTGATAGACTTTTTAATTAAATTATGAAAAAGAGGTGGCCTATGAAAATATTGATTGCTTTTGTCATAATTATTTCAATACTAGCTGGGGCTGGGACAGTACTGGTAGCGAGTAAGAGTGACAAGAATTATAGTGGCTCAACTAAAAAAAATACTACTAACTTAACATTCATTTATGCTATCGTTATATTATTGTCTGTCATTGCGCTTGGTGTGTATATTAGTAAAATTGTTTAGTGGATAGCAATGTTAAATACCCTATTGGTCGTGTGACTCAATAGGGTATTTATTTGTATTATTGAAAAAAGTAAGGAAAATTAGGTTACAATATATAAAACAAAATTTTAAAAAGGGATGCAAATAAATGGACTGGAATATTGACCGAAAAGCTAAAAAACCGATTTATAAACAAATTGCTGAGTTTATTGAAAATGGCATTGCTGATGGAACTTTTCCTCCAGATAAACCACTACCCTCTGAGAGATACTTAGCTAAAGGGCTAAATATAAATAGAAGCACTGTTGTAGCTGCATATGATGAGCTTGAATCAAATGGTCTCATTCAACGTAATCGTGGAAGTGGTACAACTATTAGTAAGGATATATGGGGGATCACTAAAAAGCGTATACCTAGTTGGAACAAATACATTGAAGCAGGGACGTTTTTACCTAATTTACCGATCGCTCAAAGAATACGTAAAGAGATGGAAGAGCAGCAATTAATTAATTTAGCCAGTGGTGAATTATCGGAGGATCTCTTTCCGGTGAACGCGTTAAGGGAGATTACTTCAACTCGGTCTTTTATCGGTAGGCTAGGTTATGATCATCCACAGGGGAGTGTAGTATTAAGGACTACCATTACAAAGCATGTGAAGGAGTTTCGAAATATCGATACAAATCCCTCATCTATTCTCATTACTTCGGGAGCTCAACAAGCTTTACACCTAGTCGTTCAATGCTTATTAAAGCCTGGTGATGCAGTAGTGATTGAAGATCCATCCTATCATTATAATCTCCCAATATTTAAATCAGCAGGTTTAAAAACTTTCTATTTACCAGTAAATGACGATGGTGTAGATCCAAATGAATTACTAGAATTACATAAAAAACATCGGATAAGAATGATATTTTTAAATCCAGCTTTTCAAAATCCAACAGGCACTTTGCTAAAAGAGAGCCAGCAGAAAACCATTTTAGAAATATCATCAGAACTTGGAATTCCTGTAGTGGAGGACGACCCGTATAGTTTAACGTCTTTTAAAGGAGAAGAAGTGTCAACATTAAAATCACTCGATAAACATGGGAATGTGTTATACATTAGCTCTTTATCAAAAGTCGTTGCTTCAGGTTTAAGGATTGGCTGGATTATCGGACCAAGATCGGTCATAGAGAGATTATCTGATGCTAAACAACAAATTGATTTTGGACATGCTAGCTTTACCCAATGGATCGCTAACGATTTTTTAGAATCAGAGCATTTCCATTCTCATATCAAGAAATTAGTGAAGGAATTAGAAAAGCGGCGCCATCAAATTGTATCAAGTTTTAATCATTATCTAAAGGATCAAGTGGAGTTTACGATTCCTCAAGGTGGAATCCATATTTGGTGCAAATTAAAAAGAGATGTAGATGAAATGAAACTATTGGAAAACTCCATAAAGCGAGGAGTTATCTATGTCCCAGGGTCCATGATGGGATCCAAAAAATGTTATGCGCGTTTTACTTTTGCTAGAGAGAATGAAGAGACTATCAATGAAGGAATAAAAAGGTTTGCGGACGCACTAAAATCAGCGAGATAAAGAAAGAGAATCTTGATTTCATTCATGGTTCATTTTTTATTTTAGGCTGTGCTCATATACAATGTTGAATTTAGCCTTATGTGTATGACGTGAACAGGTTTTATTCGGTATGAGTAATGTAGCGAACCTATACACATAAGGCGTTGTAAGAATCAACAGTTCTCTTAAATATGTACATCAAGCCATTTTTTTTCTACTATTTGAAATAGTAAACTTTTGTAGATACTCAGATCTAAGACTATAAGAAGCAACTTTCTTCTTCCACTGTTTGACTACGTCAACGTGGTCATCGTAACTATAAATATAAAAATTCATTTCTTTTTTTCTACTTTTTACGTTGATGACAAATGGAATAACATTAGTCTCTGGATGTAAAAACAATTTTTCATTGCCCGGAAATATATGGTTTTTTCCTAAAAATTGAGCTTCATTAAAGTAGTCATTAAATCTAATTTTTTCTTCCTTTTTTAAGTGCGTTCCGTTAAATGTTACAGTAATATCTTTTGAATCAAGCTTTGGATGAAGTGCAAATTTACCTAAAACCCATCCCACAAGTGCACTTGGGGGACACATTGAAAATGTTAAAATTATTCCAATTACTATAACAGCAATAGTCGTCCAAATCATTTCATATCAACTCCTTAATTTAATGAACGGAAGTCAAACAAATAATAAATAGGCATCCCTTAACCACTTCCCCTTCGTACTATCATAGATTAAAATTCATTAGAAATAACCATCCAATCCTTTATTTGTTTCCTCATCCACTTCGAGGTGTGAATTGGATGGGGAAAAAAGTGTAGAAGTGGATGATTAAAATACATTTAAATTCATTATGATAGAAGTGTAGGTTATCTAGTTTTTTTCGATTAAATATATTATGCTGTTCTCTTTTCAATTACACCCTTCGCTCTATTTATATTTAACGGAGGAACACTTTAATCGTCTATTACATCTATGAATCTATTACTTTAATTTAGATGAAAGGGAGGGAGGGATATGGTTTCTCAATTTGAAACTCCATTATTTACTGCCTTGAAAAAACATGCTGAAAAGAGCCCTATTCAATTTCACATACCAGGTCATAAAAGAGGAAATGGTATGGATCCAGAATTCAGAGAGTTTATCGGAGAGAATGCTTTAGCAATTGATTTAATAAACATTAGTCCTTTGGACGATTTGCACCTGCCTAAAGGTATTATCAAACAGGCACAAGAATTAGCTGCCAAAGCCTTTGGGGCAGATTATACTTTCTTTTCTGTTCAGGGGACTAGTGGAGCTATTATGGCGATGATTATGTCCGTATGCGGTCCTGGGGAAAAGATACTTGTACCGAGAAATGTTCACAAATCTATCATGAGCGCCATTGTGTTCTCTGGTACTATACCCATTTTTATTCATCCTGAAGTTGACCCAAACTTTGGTATTTCACATGGTATTACACCAGATTCGATTGAAAGGGCTATAGCCCAACATCCGGATACTAAAGCCGTTCTGGTTATCAATCCAACCTATTATGGAATATCTGGCGATTTGAAAAAGATCGTAGAAATTGCCCATATGAAGGATATTCCTGTACTAGTAGATGAAGCGCATGGAGCACATATTCATTTTCATAAGGAGTTGCCGCTTTCCGCAATGGAGGCAGGTGCTGATTTGGCAGCAACAAGTGTCCATAAATTAGGTGGCTCTTTAACACAAAGCTCTATATTAAATTTACGAGGAACTCTTGTTTCCCCCAAGCGCGTACAATCAGTATTAAGTATGCTGACAACTACTTCAACTTCCTATTTATTATTATCTTCTTTAGATGTTGCTAGAAAATCCTTAGCTACTGAAGGACAAGCTTTGCTCGAGGATACAATTCGGAAAGCAGAGGAAACACGTAAGAAGATCAATAAAATCGAACATCTTTACTGCATGGGGAACGAAATATTAGAGTCTAGTGCTGCAGTTGCAATGGATCCAACGAAGCTTCTCATTTCTGTAAAAGAACTAGGATTAACTGGCTATCAAGTGGAAAAGTGGCTTCGAGAAAGATTTAATATTGAAGTTGAATTGTCTGATCTTTATAACATTCTTTGTATTGTAACAGCAGGTGATTCTGAAGAGGAATTGTCTACACTAGTCTTTTCATTGAAGGAGCTTTCAATGGAGTTTAAAAGTCAGGTTAATCAAATGATCGATAGTTCTGTACTGCTGCCGAAAATCCCTTCACTAGCGTTAACACCGCGGGATGCTTTTTATATGGATACAGAAGTCATTCCATTTGATGATTCTGAAGGTAGAATTATCGCTGAATTTATCATGGTATATCCACCGGGGATTCCTATCTTTATTCCAGGAGAAATTATCACGAAAGAAAATTTGGAATATACCAAGACAAATATCGAAGCAGGACTTCCTGTTCAAGGTGCAGAAGATGTTGAACTAAAAAAGATACGGGTAATTAAAGAACATTTAGCTATTCAATAAAAAACGATAAGTGGCAGCGAATATACTACAAAATAAGAAGTGGACAACATGAAGCAACAAGAATATCGTTCTCGGATCGTTCCATTTAATTTCTTGCGTTTTAGTATTATCAGCATGTAATTTAGAACAAGCAACAAGTCAAAACCAAGTGATAGATACCGAAGACATGCAGAAAAAAGAACAGATATGTAATGAAGGAATGAGATGGACTCATGATAATCCAATGGCACCTACAGCAGGAAATTGGAGCGCGCTTGAGTTTAAAGACGGGAACACCTATAAGGTGGATGCCCCGCCTGCAGATGATTCAGATGTTACAAAAAAGGAATTAGAAGAACTGGTTAAGATAACAAATGAACGTAAAGAGGAAGATATTGAACTCGTTAAATACTGGGCTAAAACACCAAGCCCAAACACTCACTGGTTTGCCGTAAAAGAGGATATAATTCAAGCTAAGTTAAGGGAGGCACCTATGAAATACGAAATTATATTGTTTGATGTGGATAATACATTGTTAGACTTTAGTATGGCAGAAATAAAAGCACTGCATAATGCTTTTGTAGAGTTTGGATTACCTACGGGGTTGTCAGATTATAAAGCAAGCTACGAAGAGATCAACAGGATACTATGGAGCGAGTTGGAGCAGGGGCTTATCACTATATCTGAACTAGGAGTAGAAAGATTTAGGAGATTGTTCCTTAAAAATGATCTTGAAATCAATGCAGAGCTATTCAGCAGTGTTTATCTTGGATTATTGTGCGAGGAAATTCATCTTGTAAATGGAGCTGTAGAATTATGTGAAAATCTTACCGATCATCGGCTAGCTATAATAACCAACGGATTCACGGAAGTGCAGTCAGCAAGAATTGGAAGTTCTCCACTTCGTAATACTTTTGAGCAGGTAATTATTTCTGAAGAGACTGGCTTCCAAAAGCCCGAAAAAGGTATTTTCGATTATGCGTTTTCGAAGCTACAGATTACAGAAAAGGCTAAGGTGTTGATGGTAGGCGATTCCTTGACCTCTGATATTCAAGGGGGAATTAATTACGGGATTGACACCTGTTGGTTCAATCCGCATCTTAAGGAAAACGATATAGGTATTAAGCCAACGTATGAAATCCGTGAGTTAACAGATCTTATAAAGATTGTAAAGGAAACTAGTCAATGCTCAACGAAAGATCAAACCAACCACATAGTAACCATATAAAAACTGTGCAATAATCTCCTCATAAGATAGGGAATAGAAGTCTGTAACATGTAGTGCAACCTCTATTCCAAGAAAAAGAGCATGAAAAAAACTGCACCTCCAATTGTTAGATGGTGTCTAACAATTGGGGTCACTTCAGAGTAAGGATAAGCGCTCATCTAGAATGTTTCATAAAATAACTTGAATGAAGTTTCGTCATTTCACTGTACTACGATGTTGTTCCCTTCCAACAAGATATTAATATTAAGAAAGGCGTCAGGCGCGGTCTGAACGTCTTCTTTGTTTTATTTCCTTATTCATTATTTGTACCGGTAGTCAACTTAAGGTGTTTCTGAAACCAGCTTAGAATATGTTCCAGTCGAATCACCCGATGTCAGGGGTTTCCAGAACGTGACAGCTCATGGGTATCATTGAGAAAGCGGATCATGCGCACGTTACGTCCCTGAAACTTCAGGGCAGTATAAAATTGTTCACCCTGTTCAATAGGAACTCGAAAATCGAGGGTGCTATGAATGATCAAGAGCGGTGTTCGAACATTGGCCACATACTTGATTGGCGAGCGCTTCATGTACTTTTCCGGAAACAGCCAAGGTGGCCCCCCATAATCATCCTTAAAGTCCTCAATTCAATTCCTACAGCCAAAGAATAATATCCTTGGCGGATGAAATTCTGCGAATAAGCGAGCATTCGGGAGAAAATCGAATTAAACTGAGGGAGTTGAAGAGTGTTGTTTAAATTGTGTTTAACAATCGGGCATATTGAGAGTGACAAGAAAACAGAATGAGTGACGTAAGGAATAAATGTTATTTACACTTTGCTGAGGGGGTACTTATGAAAACTCACTATTATTTAGGTTGGTTTAACAATTTTTTTCCAGAGAATCTGGGTAGGGTGTTACAGGAGGATATAACTGATAGAAAATCGCTTGCTATGATTAGCTCGAATCCATCTATTTATGAAGATGATGGTGCTACTGAACGCTCGTGGCTCGATCAGGCTGGCATTATGTTTGATGAGTATCATTTAATTAATTACCGCGTACAGAAGGAAGATGCCCAAACGATAATTCAAAATGCTTCCGTCATTTTCTTGTTGGGTGGCAATATTCTTAATCAAAATGGTTTTTTGATGGAATATGAATTATCGGATTCGATTAAAAAAAGCAGCGCCGTTGTGATGGGAACAAGCGCTGGAGCAATCAACATGTCCGCTAAATGGTTATGCTCGAAAAACTTTGGATATGAAGTTGAAATGAGCTCTGTTTACGACGGAATCGGTCTTGACAATTTTTCCGTCCTGTCTCATTTTGATCTTGAAAATAACATTGCACTGGTTCAAAGCGAACTATCTCCCCTATCGGAAGAAATAAATATTTATGCGTCGAACAAAGATTGCGCTGTACGTGTAAAAGGAGACAAAATCGACGTTTTTGGCAATGTTTATTTAATTTCCGACTCAAAGATTCAGAAATTGGATGAGACGCTCTAGTTGTAGCGAATCGCTATGGCTTAATTGAATTAATTTCTTTATGGACCGTCTCTATTTTAAATTTAGTGAAGGAGAACTGGCGCGAGTGTTGAATATGCGTCTATTTTTTCTACTTCAACTAACGGGTGCGAAAGTGAAAAGGCAGCGGAGTGTCCGTTGCTTTTTGCCATCCATTATTAAAAAATATTTTCTGTAAAATTCTCTTCTAACGCTTCCACTTAGCTGAGCATAATTCGTGTCCCAGTAAACTTTGAATAACATCAATAGGAGCTCCGTTGTTCAATAGGTGTGTCGCATAGCTGTGGCGCAGTTGGTGTGGATGAATTTCTTTGTTGATCCCTGCTCGACTTGATATTCGTTTTATGATATATCTCATTTGTCCAATACTCATTCTATGTGGGTGCCGTTCAGTAACAAAAATAGCTGTGTCTTTATCCTGGCGAAGATCCAAGTATCGTTTGAGCCAGATTTCACACCGTATATTAAAGTAGACCTCCCTTTCCTTATCACCTTTCCCAAGTACAATGGCTGAACGATTGGACCAATTAATACAATTTTTATCTAGAGAAACAATTTCCCCTATTCTACAACCTGTTGAAAACATAAATTCAAATAATGCCTTTTCCATTGGCGTAATACATGCTTCCCTTAAGTGTTCTATTTCTCTCTCTGTTAAAAATTTTGGAATCCGTTTTCCTTGTTTAGGTTCTTTGATTTTTGCAGTAGGATTTTTCGGTATATGCCCTTCTTCGTGCGACCAACAAAATATCGATTTAATAAATCGAATTCGTTGAGCAAGCCAGACTTGAGGGCTTGAGGTGTTCACTGGATTTTGCTAAGTATTCTTTCAGCGGATCAAGAGTCAATGATTCAATATTCACATCGTCAAAGTATTGGATAAGTAGCTTAGTTTGGAGCTTATATGCTTTTAATGTGTGAGGGGAGAATCCTTCGATCTTTTTATCCGATTCATATAATTCCCAAGTTCTTGATAATAACAAAAATATCTCCTCCTTTTCGTATTGGAGGAATTATTGCCTTGATTGTAGAAATGGAAACGTAAGGTATTGAACTATTGGAGCAGGTTTGTTCAATAAGAAATCACAAAAGGAAGAGCATTTACTATAAAATAAGATTTGACGTATTAATGTCTAATAAAAAAGTAATGCAAAAAATTGAGATGATGCACATTAGTATTATTAAACGACAAAAATAAAAATATATGGAGGTTAGTAATGTTATTTATGATATTTGGGGTTATTGCAATAGTAGCAACTTTTATAAATCTTTATATGTATAAAGTAGGAAAGGATTATAAGCTTGCTATGGCGATGGGATTATCATTTACAGCATTAACACTTTGTGCAGAATACAGTCTTGTATCGGTGTGGGTAGAAGTGGAAGATTGGGCAGCTTTAATGGATGTAGTACCTGGTATGGAAAGGGCATTATGGTTTTTGACAATTGTTTCTATCTTACTAAATATAGCACCTATACTTTTAGAACGAAAAGGTAAGAAATAATGACTTATTGTCACATCATTTATATAATATGCAATTAATGTGTAAGTTTTTATGTATAACTAACGGGTAGCGATAGCTTAACAAAGCTGTCGCTTCTTCTACTATTGAAGCAGTTTACTTGAACAAGGCTATACAAAAAATTCTTACTTTTACGCTCAGTTATTAACATAATGAGCTATCATTAAGAGAAAAAAGGAGAGGGAAAATGGAGAATATAAATCAATTAAAACAAGCTATTTCAAAACTTGATGAACGTGAGGCAAAGGCTCTTCTAAATTTAATATTTATACGTGCTGAACAATATGAAGAAGATGGAATGATTAGAATTCTACAATCAATGAAGAAATCATTGATTAAAGTTTCGAGTAATGAAGAGAAAATAGAACATCGACAAACGGTACATATTGTATTTGGAGATTCGCCCGCAGGTAGCTTAAAATTTGCATTTCGCAATACTCCATACGCAAAAACAGAAGAAATCATTGTATTGCCTCATATTTTATCAGTTGGTCCAATAGAATCACTACATACAAAAAAGGGGATAGAAAATCGTTTTCAATGGTTTAAGGAACACTATCGCGATGACTTCAATGATCTTGAAGAATATAAACAGGGTTTGTTAAAGGGAATAGAGAAAATAAATGGAATAGCACCTTATCAACAGATAATTATTTGGACATGTGAGAACGCCGCTGAGCAAATAGGACTGCGTATTGTCCTTTATTTATTACAGAATAAAGTAAATGAAGTGTTCGAACTCAACACATTTAAAGCATTTCATGAGCTCTATACATACCCTATGCTAGAAGAGGAACAGTATCCTCGTACATCTGGAGAACTAGCTCCAGAAAAACTGCTTCAATTTTATGAGCAATTTGAGCTTAGACCGATGAATTGTGCAAAACGTTATGCTCTTCTTGACGAAGGGCGTAATTTACTGTTGAGTGAAAGTCTTTTGAGAACTGGAGAATGAAGAGCTTTGGCATTCAGATGTCGAACGAGATGATGATTTTATAATTCAATGTGCAAAGAAATTACATAAAGAACAAGGTAAGCATGATTATATGAAAGCGGCACGTTTGATTGGTGAAGTTATTGGTCATATGCAGCAATACACTGGAGATCAATGGATAGAATATCGACTCCGTGATTTAATTGCAAAAGAAATATTTGCATATCGAGGGGATTTAAGTGCAATGCGACTATATGAAGTGAAATTGAAAGAAGAGTTACTCCACTAAACTTTGTGAAGGATTGTACTTAAATTAACGGGTGGATAACTAAAAAAGGAGGGGAATCTGGAATGGAATTCAAATTTGGTAACGGTGCTATTGTTCTACCTCCTTTATACATTACAATAATCGCAATAATAATTATTTTCTTTTTGTTAAGGTGGAGCAGGCAATTAGAAACACGACGGTTTACAGTATTCTTTTATTTTCTAATTAGCACATATATTGCTCCAATTTATTCCCAAAGTACAAAAGAAGGTGTCTTTCAGTTATGGATACCCTTGGGATTTATAGTAATTTTCTTTTACTTGTTTCGTAGCAAAAGAAACCATCCTTCTAAAATGAAAGCAAGTATTTTAGGACTTTGCATAGCATTATATCGGTTAATTCTTCAATATGTTGGGTAGACGTTGTGAAGAAAACTACTTAGACTATCGGGTGCAATCCTTGGGTAAGGGGGGATGAAATTGGATAGAAAGTTAATCGGATATATTGTAAGTTCTTTCGGATTAGGTATTCTAACAAGTGCAATGATTTACCCTAGGTTAATTGAATAATTCCCTTCATTATTTTTACAATTTTGTATATGCTTGATTTATTGATTAATCTCGTTTACAGGAAAAGGGGGAAGAATACATGTCGATTTACCATAAGGTAATTGGAGAAGGATATCCTATCGTTATGTTGCATGGTTGGACACTTGACCATCAAGTAATGTTACATGCAATGGAACCGTTATTTGAGAAACGAAGCGGATGGAAAAGAATATACATAGATATGCCAGGAATGGGGCAATCCGAGCCACAACCATCTATTCATAACTCTGATGATATGTTAGAAGCAATATTACATCTTTTAGACCAACTTATCCCTGGTAAACCGTTTATTATTTGTGGTAATTCATATGGAGGGTACATTGCGAGAGGTATAGCCAGTTTACGACAGAATACAGTTCGTGGATTACTACTGATTGCGCCAATGACAATACCTGAATTCAATGACAGAGTAGTACCACAGCAGACCATTATAAAAAGAGATAGCAACTTGATATCTCTTTTGTCTCCAGAGGATGCTGAGGAATTTTGCTCAATGGGGGTAGTGCAAGGTCAAACTGAATGGGAGAGGTTTAGAAATGAAATTTTACTTCCTTCTAAACAAACAAATGAAGAATTCCTGAACTACATCCGTCAAAACGGATATGGCTTTACTTTCGATATTTCGTCTAAACTGGAATATCCCACGCTAATTATAACAGGTCACCAAGACCATATAGTCGGATATCACGATGTCTGGCGACTTATTGAGGATTATCCGAGGGCAACTTTTTCAGTTCTTGATATGGCTGGTCACAACCTACAAATCGAACAAACCGATGTATTTAATGCATTAGTTCATAACTGGTTAAACAGACTTGAATCGGAAAATTTTCGACTTGTGTAACTTGTTATAAAATTGAGTTCCTTGTTGCACTAACGGGTGCAAGAGTTAAACAAGGGTGCAGCGGCAGCATCTTTATTCTTGTTGTGCTAACGAGAAGGTTAGTTCAACAAGAACAATCTAAAATTGGAACTTATAGGCATTTATATCGTACTAACTTTAAGGGAATAATTAGGGAGGGACTTTATGGTTTTCATTATATTGTTGTACGGAATTATAGTCGGAGTTTTTATTTCAAAGAGAACACTGAAAATGTCTCAAGCAGTAATACCAATGATAGCATTCACCATTCTTTCAAGTGTTGCTTTAGGTCAAAATTACACAACAAGTATAATTTCTGAAGTGAATGATGGTATAGGGATCTCCAATTTTTTAGCTGCATTTTTGTTGCCAGAAGATGGTTGGACAATAGAAATGTTTTCATCAAATTTCGAATTATATCTGGGCAGTTCTATCGTATTCATTCTTTTATATTTTTTACTCGTAATTGTTGAAAATATAAAATCAAATGTTAAAGCATAATGGGTCTTATTGTGCTAACGGGGGGCATTAATCCAATAAGGATTAATGCTTATTTTTGTTGAAGTTATTGTACTATCGGGGCAGGTTAGTGAAAAAATATGCTAAAACAAATTATTGTTTACAGGGGAGATAATATTTTGAAAAAATTATTTGTACTAATCATATTTTTGGTATCTCTATTATCTGCGTGCCAAACGAATAAGAATGACTTAACGTTTGTTGGCGAAGGTGAAAATTGGTTAGCTGAAGTAACCGTTCATCAAACTAATGGAGAAGAAACATATCAAATTCAGCTTAATAACAAAGGAAATAACTTAGAGGGAATTGACACTTTTCGTTATTATGTGGAATCAAAGAATAACGGAGTATTAGATTTCGGTGCGAATGATGCTACATTAAATAAAGAAGGTGTATATTACAACAAATCATTAAGTGTTAATAGTCCTTCTACGAGTGCAGAAGATGAGTTAGTGATAAAAGTAGAATGGAACGATACAGGCGAAAGTTTTGATTTAAGAAGTAAATGATGATTTGTGAATAGTTTTACTTAAAGTACTGGGGACAAGAGTTTAAGAATGAAGGTAGTAGCGGCATCTCTTTTTCTTGTTCAACAAACGAGGCAGGTTACTTCAAGAGGAATTTAAACAGTTGGTATAGAAGTAGTGACGTATAAACACATATATTTTCGGGAGGATTTAATAAAATGGATATAAAAAGTGGAGACCCAAGAGATAATTTAAAAATCATTCTTGAGGATTATAAAATAACTCCTAACACTTTTGGTTTAATTAGTGGTCTTGATGAAAAAACAGTTTTAGAGTTTTCAAATCATAAAGCTGATTTAGCTCATTTACCTCACGAAAAGATAGGGCATATTGTGTCAATGATTGGCTTATTATCAGACGGAATGACACTCGTGACAGCAGATGAAAGAGTCAAAGCAATCATTGAAATTTTGAATGATAACTTTCAAATTTCAGCGAATACACTGGCTTTATATGCAAAAATAGAAGAAAAAGATGTAGATGAATTTATGAGAGACTTCGATTCTTTAGCATTTGAAAAACGCTACCGATTAGCAGTTGTAGTTTTATTTCTTTTCAAATTGTTTTCAGATAACAACCAGAATAATTGAAGTTCAACTAATCCATTATTTTATTGACTTTGTGAAGAACTGTACTTAAAGTAACGGGTGCTTTAGTTGAAGAAAGCATACCACAATATTGTGGTAATTGAGGTCATTTGTAGTACAAAAAAGGATAGATTGAGAGTATTTTCTACTTCACACCTATCCTTTGTGATTTTTCCCTTATAATGTCTGACATGAAATACAAATTAACTGTTGATAAGGGTGATAAACAATATCTTTTGCAATCGCAGGATTATCACATATGGTTGATACGGCGAAATTGGGGAAACCTGCTGTAATCATATAAAAAGAAGCGAACATTACTAAAGACAATAAAAAAATAATTACATATTGGTTTGTCCATAGTTTAAGTTTTCTTTTACCTATGGTATATAAGACCGCCTTTCAAGGCTATTTCCAAAAAAAGTGGTAATTTATAAGTGAACAAATTTATTTTTCCTTATTTTTAAA
>NZ_JBALNX010000053.1:0-25609 GCF_036962035.1 Bacillus sp. JJ1773 | reverse complement strand
ATATATAGGTACTATTAATTTGAATAAAATGGTTATTTCATAAATACTCAACAAGATTGGAACGTCAGGTAAATATTTTGACCTGACATTTGTTTTTAACAGGGGGAGTCAAAATTGAAATTGAAACATATAGCACTCATTTTTCTAAGTCTTTTCTTTGTTGTAGCTGGCTGTTCTAGTGTCGAGACAAATGATAAAGAAAAAGATCCGAAACTATCTGCAGACGAAATACAAAAGGAAGAAGAAAAACAGGCTGTAAAGATTGAATACCCAGCGGCTGCAACGGAAGCTGAGGAAATTGTTCACCAGCCGATTGGCGTGAAGCTGGAAGGTATGTATTCAGACGCTAAACCGAATAAGGAAGACGTGGATATAGATAATCTAATGTCTGAATTTGTGGTAGAAGAACTTGGGAATGAAGAAATCTATAATGGCTTGGTGCATTGGTTTGGTTTGGACTATACAGAAGTAAATGATGCTCTAGCCAATTATGAGCCGGATTTTGGAGAACTAGACATAACAAAGGAAAAGAAAAAAATCAAAAACATTGCTGTACATATTGACTCAAGCGGAAGCATGGCTGCAGCGGTTCCTGGCGGAGAAAAAATGGCATTGGCAAAAGGAGCAATAAATAGATTTGCTTCAAGCCTGCCTTCGGATTCAATAATTTCCCTGCGTACTTACGGACATAAAGGAACCGGTAAAAACTCAGATAAAGCAATGTCCTGCTCGAGTACCGAAGTGATGTACGAAGCAAATGCTTTTAATGAAGCTAATTTCAATGATGCATTAAATAAATTTAAGCCAAGTGGCTGGACACCGTTAGCTTCATCAATCAAAGCTGCCTACGATGATTTAAAGACAAATGCAAGTGAAGATACGGAGAATCTATTATTTGTTGTCAGTGACGGGATTGAAACATGTGATGGCAACCCAATCGAGGAAGCTAAGAAACTAGCAGAGTCAGACCTGAAAGTAAAGGTTTATATCATTGGCTTCAATGTAGATGATGCTGGTCAAAAGCAGCTTAAGGACACGGCAGCTGCAAGCAATGGAGAATATTACACGGTGAATTCAAAGGTGGAACTAGAGAATACGTTCAAGAAGCTAATGGAAGAAGCCGTTAACACCATTGCCAAAAACAATCAGAAAGCCGTAAATGGAATCAATGTCAATTTCCGAACAGCGGATTTAAGAGAACAATTACGTGGAATAGAATCATCATTTATGAAGGTAGTCAGTCTAGAAAGTGAGGTTATTAGGGAAGCTCTCTCAAAGCTTGAAGCAGAGGAGAAAATTGAAAGCACTGATGTTGACGAAATTCAAGAAAAGCTAAAGGCCCGGTATGATGTACTAGACGTCTATGCTGAAAGCCTTGTTGATCAAGGGATGGAGAAGATTAATAACAAAAGAGAAGAATTATTCAGCATTATTAATGGAAGTTGATTTTGTAATTGAGGTTCTTAGAATAGTTAACGTTGAAGAGGGAAGAGAGGATTCAAAGTGCATATCATTATAGATGAATCTTTAGGATTGCCCGAGAGTGTAACAGAATTTGCCATTATTCGAAGCCCCAAATTGAAAAAGGACTTTCCTTTAAAGGATTATTTAAATGGCAGTAAAAAAACTTTAAGTCAAAAACTGCCATTAATCAATAGGGGACTCCAAGACGAATTAGAGGATGTAGACAAATGGTTAAAGGAATACAAGGAAGTTCTCTATGTATATGATTCTTTCATCACTAACAAAGAGAGCATTAATAGACTAAAAAACTGGTATTTTCCCAGTCATAAACTAATCACGTTGGATGGTGCAATCAATAAATCAGCTGCTATTTACATACTTCAGAGAATTCAAGAGCAAGTAAGGGAGAATATACTCCCTTCCTTTATTCCTCTACAAAGATTTACCATTACAAATCATTCGAAATTTCATACAGCTCCCAACTACTTGAAGTTAAAAAGAAAGAAACGAAAGAAGAATAATAAATATTATCTAATCGACAGCTTTTCTAAAGAATTACTCTTAACAGGTCCAAAAGAAGAATTACTCAGGAAGGTTCAAGAAATGAGTCAAACAAAATCGATTTTTATTGCTTCAAGAGAGAATCTTGACATTGATTTAGCATCTGTATCATTTTTTCAGCTTGAAGAAAATAGTTTACCTCTTAGTTTTGACAATATTGATATTTTCATTGCTTAAGAGACAGATAGATAAAGAAAATATTGGAGTGACAATGGATGATCGATGCTAAAAGGAAAGCCATTATATTTTTAACGATTTCTTTTTTGCTGGCAATCGTTGCAGCCGGTGTAATTCTTGTTCAGATCAAACAGGCTCAGCAAAAATTAGGGAAAACCGTTGCAGTAGCTACAGCAGCAAAAGATATTAAATCCTATCACGAAATTAAAGAGTCAGATATAGAGTGGATACAGATGCCGCAATCTAGTGCTTATTCTTCCTTAATTAGAAGTGAAAACGAGTTTAAGGATGCTATTTCAGTAGCGGAAGTTAAAGAGGGGGAGCTGCTGACTAAAGCACTTGTCCGTAAGAAATTAGATATTCCTATCAATGATCGTGTCGTATGGCTAAATGCAACAAAAATTGTCTTAATTGATCAAGATGTTGCTGAAGGAGATCTTGTTGATATTATCGTTTCGGAAGAAGTGAATGGCAGTCTGCAAACGAAAAGGCAATTCCAAAATGTAAGTGTTGTTCAAGTGGAAAAGCAAAATGAAGGTCCTTCAAGGATAAAAATTTCTTTGAGCGTTGAAAATGCGGAAAGAATTATTCACTACCAAAATTCTGCTGTCCAAATACGGGTTCTACTAGTGAATCAAGCTTCTTCAGGTGAAAAAAATGAGCCGGATGCAGTTGAACAGAAAGCTCCGCAAAAAGAACAAGAAAAGGCAAGCGACAAGCCGCCTGCTGCAGAAACGACTGAAGATCAGAAAGTGGACGCAAATAACGATGCTAAATCTGAAGAACAGGTAAGAGACGTTGCAGAAGAAAAAGAAAAACCAGTGGAACAAAATCAATAACAGCAATCTTCTAATTGAACCGAATTCAGACAATAAAAAGTAAAATACGAAAATGAAGTTTTGGAAGGGTGCAATAAATGAGTGCATATAAAGGGATGCTGATCACGAAAGATTTAAGATGGAGCGAACTCATCCAACAGCTAATCGAAAATGAAAATATAGATATTACGGTTATGCCTGAATGGAAACGAACTTTTCAGGAACAGCATAGCTATCATTATATTTTTGCTGATATTGACTCAATTGAAAATCCTGAGCAGCTAAAAAACAACTCTAAAAGCAGCCTAATTGCCCTTACAAGGAGCCATGACTTCCTCCTTGCAAGGATGTGGCTAGTTTCTGGGGCTAAGGATGTTATTGTTTTCCCGGATGAAAAGGAACGATTAATTGAATTAGTTCGATATACAAGGGATCAGTTCCGGCTGCAAAAGGAAACAAACGCAGGATATGGTACAGGGCAAGTCCATGCTTTTTATAGCGCAAAGGGCGGCAGCGGTAAAACGCTTTTGTCGGTATTAGCAGCTCAGTCTCTCAGCATTCATCACAATCTAAAAGTTTTATTAATTGATATGAATGCACAGTTTGGAACAGCCGATTCCCTATTTGGCATACAGCCAATCAGGTCCTATTATGACTTAATTCCAGTTTTGGAAGAATTGGATATTAGACATATTCAGAATGTGTCCAATGTTCATGAGGAAACGAGGGTGAGCATTTTAAATGGCCCAGCAAATCCAGCAGTTGCGCAGACTATTCCAGATGAACTCATGAACAGAATAATAAGAGTGGCCAGCAATCATTATGATTATATTATTCTAGATTTGCCAACGAATATCGATAACCTAACCTTTACTGGCCTTAGCCTTGCTCAGCATATTCATTACATAATGACTCCTGATAGTTTAGGGATGCGGGCTTTTAAGTTTGCGGAGGATCTTTTTGAACGTTTTCAAATTGGAAGAGGGGAACATTTTTCATTGATTGTCAACCGTAATCATTCTAAGTCCGAATTAACAGTCAAGGACATTGTAAAGATTATCGGAAAAGAAATACAAGGAACCGTTAGTGCAGATTATTTTGCTATTCAGCCATATCTCAATATGGGAGAAAGCTTCTTTAAGAAAAAGAAGGATAAAGGGGCAAGTAAAGTAACAAGAGATATGAAGAAATATGTGGAGGAATTACTAAAGCGTTAAGTAAAGGAGTGAAAAAATGTCCTGGGTTGAAAAGGCTTCTGTACTAGGATCGAAGCAATCAGCACTGCAGCATGACTGGAATATTTCAGAAACACAAGTTGATCAGTTAGTAAAGCATTATAAGTCCCGTTTAATAAAGGAAGCGAATCTGGAAAACATTACGACATTAACTCCAATCGATCGAAAACGAACGATTGAACGCTTAGTAAAACAAATGATTGATGAAGAAAAAGTGATCATCACATCTGATCAAATGGAACAAATCATTCAACAAATCATTAATGAATCAGTGGGCTATGGGCCGCTTGAAAGCTTGCTGAGGGATGAATCCATAACGGAAATCATGGTTAATGGTGCATACGAAGTTTTCATTGAGCGTCAAGGGAAGTTAGAGAAAAGCAATGTACGCTTCAAAGATAATGAACATGTCCGGCATATTATTGATCGTATCATCGCCCCTCTTGGGAGAAGAATTGATGAAAGCTCTCCAATGGTAGATGCCCGTTTAATGGATGGAAGCCGTGTGAATGCTGTTATTCCGCCTATCAGCGTAGATGGGCCCTCTATTTCGATAAGGAAGTTTAAAAAGGACCCTTATTCTTTAGAGGACCTGATGAAATTTGGAAGCTTTTCAGAGGATATGGCTGAATTTCTAAAGGCTGCAGTTAAGGCAAAAGCAAATATTTTAGTTTCTGGTGGTACTGGAAGCGGAAAAACTACTTTGCTAAATGTCCTCTCAGATTCCATTCCAAAGGGAGAAAGAATCGTTACCATTGAGGATATGGCTGAGCTGAGATTAACATACGATAACCTTGTCCGGCTTGAAGGGCGCCCTTCAAATATGGAGGGAAAAGGTGAAGTAACAATTAGGCATCTCGTTAAAAACGCTCTCAGGATGCGTCCGGATCGTATTATAGTCGGGGAGGTCCGCGGCTCGGAGGCAATCGATATGCTGCAGGCAATGAATACTGGTCACGAAGGTTCATTAACAACGATTCACGCAAACAGTCCAAAGGATGCTTTAGGAAGGCTTGAATCCATGGTGATTATGTCTGGCCTGCCATTAACCGTTGAGGTTATTAGGGGGTATTTTGTCGGAGCATTAGATCTGATTGTTCAAACGTCCCGTTTTTCTGATGGAAGAAGAAGAATTGTCAATATTGCAGAGCTTGTAGAAGAAAATGGAGTAATATTCGCAAAAGATATATTCAGATTTAATAGAAAGGCAACACTTCCGGACGGAACAATCCTTGGAGAATTTGAAGGCACAGGTTATGTCCCAAATATATATCAGCGTTTTATCTCATATGGGATTGAATTTTCGAAACATATCTTAGAAGCTGGTGCCCTCAAATGAGCTTGGCGTGGGGACTTTTAACTGGAAGCATATTTAGTTTTTTGGCAGGAGTATTTTTCATCCTATTAAGCCGGAAAACGCGGAACTCGTATAAGCGGATGGATAACTGGTTTGATAGGGAAAAAGAATTTGAGCGCAAAAGCTTTGTTCTGCTGATTGGAGATAAATATGATTCATCAGAACTTGCATCAGAGCTGAAAAAAAAGCTTATTCAAGGAAATATTACGCTAAAGCCTTCTGAGTATATGGGAATCTATATTTTGCTATTAGCCTTATTTACCTTTATGAATCATTTTCTGTTCGGTTTGTTTCTATTAATGTCTGTACTCGTAAGCTATTTAATAGTATCCATCGGATCAAGATTTTATTTGAATTCTAGGAGAAATAAACGGACAGAAAGCTTTAATAAACAGCTTCCGGAAATATGCAGAATGATGTCAAACGGAATCAAAGCGGGGCAAACTATTCCACAAGCCATTGAAATGGTAGGAAGAGATATGAAAGATCCAAGCCAATCAGAGTTTAGAAAAATGAACTATCAATTCAAATTAGGCGATAGTTTAGAGATGGTTTTGAACCAGTTCAGGGAAAGAGTCTCAAGCAATGATATCAATATTTTTGTCAGTACTATTCTCATCCAGCAAAAGGTGGGGGGGAATTTAGCGGAGGTCCTGTCTTCGATGGCAGAAACGCTAGAGGAAAGAAGCCGAGTTCACAAAGAAATTCAAACTGTAACAGCAGAAAGCCGATCTATAGCTTATATTTTGGTTGCCATGCCCTTTTTAATGGTTTTAATGATGAATTTATTTATTAAAGGGTTTCTAAATGTCCTGTTTACGCCATTTGGATTATTAATTTTTGCTGGTTTTTCTATGATTGTTTTCTTTGCATTCTTCATCATAAAAAGACTTTCGGATATAAGGGTGTAGTCAATATGAAACTATTAGGCTTTTTTTCACTCGTCATGTTTGTATTGATATTAATTCTGCTATTTATTGGCTTTGTTTATATCTATTTATATATTGCTAAGAAAGAAAAACTTTTAAAAAACCAGGGTTATCAATATCGAAAAGATAAAAAGAAAAAATCGTTAAGGGAAAGAATTATACAGCCATTGGTTCGCTGGGGGAAAAAAGCTGGTCCAGTAGGAATCAAATATCCATTCTTTGCTGATAAAACAAAGCACGAAAGAATGCTGAAGGAAGCAGGAAATCCACTTGGCTTTCATTTACAGGATTTTTATGGCTTTCGTTTTGTTTTGGGGTTAATAGGGTTAGGGTTTGGCAGTTTTTATAGCTTCCTAGGCATGCCTTGGGGATTACAAATCCTGTTAATTTCGATTCTAGGAGGTTTTTTGGGACCTAGTGCATGGTTGTACTTTAAAGCTAAAAACAGGCAGGAGCTCATTACCATCATGATGCCTGACTTCTTAGATACAGTAAGTGTCACTCTTCAGGCCGGGGTGAGCTTAGATAATGCTTTACAGCAAGTGACCCAACAGTTTGAAGGACCATTGAGTGAAGAAATTGACAGGTTTAATAGAGAAATAGATTTAGGCGTTCCAAGAATTACTGCTTATCAAAGCTTAATGGACCGAAATTCATCGAAAGAGCTGCACTCACTTGTAAATGGCTTAATTCAAGGATCCACTCTAGGAGTGCCTGTGTCGAGAACCTTTAAACTGCAAGCCGATGACCTTAGAGCATCAAGGGGGTTTGTAGCTAAGGAGAAGGCTGCAAAAGCAAGCCCACAAATTACATTAGTCACCACATTTTTTGTGGCACCAGCAGTATTTGGTCTCATTATAGGCCTGCTTGTATTAAACATTATGTACAATCCGGCTGCATTTGGGTTGGACTCCTTCTTTAAATAGGAGGATTAAATATAAGAGAATCTGAGGAGGAATAAGTATGTTATTAAAAACTTGGACTAAGGTGAATGGGATTTATTCTCGTTATGTGAAAAATGAAAGAGGGGCTCAGGCGCTAGAATGGGTTGCACTAGGTCTTGTTGTATTGGCAGTTATGGGTGCAATTGCTGCAGGTATTGGCGATAACACAAGTATAGGAAAGACAATTATATCCAAGTTGGAGGAATTGATCGGTAATATCGGTACTGGCGGTGGTGGCAGCTAATAATAAGTAGCCGGAGTGAGTAAATTGAGAAATTTTTTAAAACGGTATGTGAAAAATGAAAAAGGCTCACAGGCCATTGAGTTTATTGCGATGTTTCCTCTTGTTATTTTGGGGTTCTTAATAATTTGGCAAATTGCATTAATCGCTTTTTCACTTGTAGTGGCAGAGTCAGCTGCGCGGGATGGAGCTCGTGCAGCTTCCATTCGTGATCCAGATTGGAAGCAGGTTGCTGAAAGATCGGCTTCAGGCTTTAGAGTGGTTGTTTCGGGAGGTCCCGGTGATGATGAGGCAAGGGTAGAGGTAAATATAGAAGCTCCAGTGATTGCTCTTCCTTTTATTGCTGATATTAAATTCGACTTTACGGCAGATGCCGTAATGCCGATGGAGGACGATCCTGATGAGACAGATTAAAAGAGTCAAGAATCTCATTAATAATGAGCGAGGCAGTGGCATGTTACTCGTTATGGTTGGCATGCTCATGGCTGCTATTTTTATAGCTTTGCTGTTTTTTGACTTCTCAAATGTGTTTATTCATAAGCGCGTTACACAAACGGGAGCAGATGCAGCAGCTTTGGCAGCAGCGAAGAGCTCTAGGGAGTATATGGAGGATGAGCTTCAAAAGGAAACGCAAAAAGAATTAGAGGCTCTCGGAGCTAGATGGGAAGCTTTTCTTGCAGCTGCCTTGGCGGCAGTTAAAGAGGATGAGGAACCGCCATCTGAAGAGGATATATTAGCTGATTTTATTCGTAAGGAAGAAGCAAGTCATGGCGGAAGATCAATGCCAGGAGATGTAGTTAGCTGGTTAAGAAGTCCGTCAGTCGAAGTTGAAGCGAATCCCGCCATGCGATTTTTCTTTGGGGATGATGGTGTGAGTGATCTAGCCTGCGAAGCAGTAAGAGATAACTTTGATAATGCTAGAAAAGAAGCTGAAAAGTTCGCAAAGGAAAACCAAAATGATAAAGTTAAAACTTTAAACTTTATCGGCGAGGATTTTCGTGTCTACGTGGTGACAGAGCGGAAGGCAAAGTTTACTACAGTATCTGATGAAAGTATTTCTGCCATAACATCTGAGGCATCGGTTAAAATTGGTGAACCGAAGACCTTTACCATTAAGTGTGATTAGCTTTTTTATAAGGCTCTTTTCGTAAAGATTTTTGTTATATAAAAAATTTGCGAAAAGAGCTTTATTCATAACATTATTAATGAAATGTTATTCGATGTTTATGATTCTATTTTTTGAAGGGTGCGGTATATTTTGAGTTTCACAAATTCAAAATTTAAATGGTTCATCAGCCTCCTTTTATTGTTCCTTTTGCTATCGTCTGAGTGGCATACTGCAATTGCAGACGTGACTGAAGTGGAAACTGAGCAAATCACCATAAATAAAACTGAAGTGACTGATGGAAAATCTGGTGATCCCATGGGAGAGGAAGGAGAACTACCGTGGTGGAAAAAGGCATTAAACAAGATTGGTGAAATAAAGGATAGTACGATTGATGGGCTCAAGGATTTCGGGAACTGGGTGGTAGATGGATTTAATGATTTTACTGATTGGGCCAGTGACAAATGGAATGGATTTACTGACTGGGCTGGAGACAAATGGGGTAAGTTTACTGATTGGGTAGGAGATACATGGAATGCAGCTGCTGATTGGCTTGCAAATAATAAATGGGCGCAATCCATCATTGCAGGTATTATTGCAGCCGTGGTCATTATCGGTGGAATTGCTGCATTAGCAGCATTAGGAGTAGTAGGAGCTTTAACAATTGGGATAGTTCTAGTTGTTGCTGCTGGTGCTTTGATCGGGGCATTTGTCTATCAGTGGATTGCCGGAGATAGCTACAGCTTTTGGGGCGCCCTCGGCTCAGCAGGTCTTGGCGGAATATTAGGTTACGCAGGACTAACTACTGGTGCCTTTGCATCAGCGATTGGCTGGCTTAGAAATACAGCGGGACCAGCGACTTGGAACTGGATGAGAAATACAGCATGGCCATGGATTTTGGGAAAGGGCCGTGCAGCATGGACTTGGATGAGAACAGTGGCATGGCCATGGCTGAGGGGAAAAGGTGCAGCAAGTTGGCGTTGGTTTAAGGGTCTTCCATTATGGGGGCAAATAAAGGGCTATTATACTGCAGGTAACGTGTTTGGTAATATCCTTAGAGGAGCTGGTATTGGGGCATCCGCAGGTGTTTTTTCTAACATAGCCTCGTATGTTTTAACTGCCTGGTATACTGGAAGTGAATTTTCATTCAAAGACTTATTGATAGATGGCATTATTGGCGGATTTACCGGTGGTTTGTTAGGTCCTATCCTATTACCGGGTCTTGCAATAGGAGGCTCATTAGTTGTAGGCCTTGGAATCTACGGAGGTTTTGAAAATTGGCTTTCTGGCGGAATTAAAGGTGGCGAGTGGTCTAGTTGGGAAAATTTCCTTATTGGAGGGGCAGTTGCTATTGTTTCTTTAAAGGTGTTTTCTCCTCTTATCAGTCATTTAATTAATAGCGGGCCGATTACAGAAGATACTGTTGGTAAAACAGTAGAAGAATTAATAAAGAACGGTTTAAAAGGTGATTACAATAGCCCTGATAATTCGGATAGTAATCCTGGAGGTAATAATGGCACCGAACCTAATAAAGAGCTAGATAGTAACTCTAATATTAAAGAAGAGAATGATCCTGATAGTAATCAAGAAAATAATCCTAAGGACACACCAGAAAATTCATCTGAAAGTAATATTGAAAATAATGAAGTCAATCATCAAAATAATAACAAGCAAGAGAAAACTGGAAGCATTGGAAATTCCGGAATACCTGCAACTCCGTTAGTGGAGTAATTTTTGCTGTTTTAAAAATAGAGGTGATTATTTGAAAAAGAAAACTTTTACTATTATAACCTACACATATTTATTATCCGTCATTATAGCCTTTGTGATATATGCATTTAATGTTGCTGATGAAAATTGGACAGTCGATTTTCAGGAACAAAAATATAATTTACTAACATTTTGTATTTTATTTTTCATTGCATTGTTATTAACTTCTATTGATGGGGCAGGGGTAAGAGATAAAGGTAGAAAGATTAAGAAAACTACTTTTTACGCCGGGTTGTCCATTGCTGGATTTTTCTTAGTTTGGAGGATTATTATTGCGATTTTTTAATGTCTTTTATAGTGGACTTTCCCTTATAAAATTAATGAATGCGGAAGATTATTGAATACCAAAATTAACTAAGAGTTTTAAAGTTTAATATGAATAGTCAAAGGTCAATTTCTTCACCATGATGTTTTTTCAAAAATGACGGACTCTTTCATGAAAAAAACATGTGAGGGGAGAAGGCATGAATAATTTTCTTAAGGTAAAAGGAAGTGCACTTACACTCATATTCCTAATTGGGCTCCTTTTTTCATTTATTCACCCAGCAGTAGCAAATGTCGGTGAGGTAGAGTCAGATAGCAATGGAATCAGGAAGACAGAAGTGCATGATGCTAAAAGCGGCGTGCCAATGGCTGGTGATGCTTCATGGTTTGATAAATTATTTGATAACTTAAAAAAAATAAAAGATGCATTTATTGATAAGCTCCAAAATGCAAAAGCATGGGTTAAGGATGGATGGGAAGAATTTAAGGATTGGTTTGGTCCTAAGTGGGATGGTTTTACCGACTGGCTCGGGGACGTATGGGAGGGAGTTAAAGATTTCTTCTCACAAGAATGGGTTCAAACTCTCTTAAAAGTAATCGGAGCTATTTTAGTTGTAGTGGGTGTAATTTTACTAGGTGTTTGGGCTTTAGCGGCCATCGGAATTGCCCTTTCTGTAGGTACAATAGTAGCCGCTGTCGGCTTCGGGATTGCTGGAGTGGTGTTTACTTTTGCTTCAGGAGAAACGAGCTTTTGGGGGATGGTGGCAGGTGGCCTGGCCTCAGGAATTTCTTTCTTTGGCGGTTTAGGGGTGCTGCGATTATTAGGAGCATTTAGACTAATTCCAGCATCCGGATTACTCCGTTGGGTAACATTAGGTGGACTTGGAGGAGCGGGAGCGGTAGGTTTCACGATTCTCCATGGCGCCCTGCATTTCCTTTTTACAGGGGACAGCAGTCTTTGGAAGCAGGCCTTTACGTTCGAAAGCCTGTTCTTCAACTTTACACTTGGAGCAGTCATGGGGCCGGTAGCGGCAAGAATTTTCGGAAGTTTAGGGGTAAAACAAATTTTAAGCAAGCAGGGGAACTTGCTGGCAACTGTTATTGCCCGAATTGTGAAACGGCCAGTATCTCAGGTAGCCAACGTTCTAAGCCGCATTTGGGTAGCAGTAAAGAGTTCAACGATTTACAGTGCCGTAACAGCAGGGGTTTTTGCTGTCCTTGACTCCATTATTCAATGGAAGGAAAACGGGAAAGTAGACTGGTCGCAAACAGGCAAACGAGCAGCCATTGTCTTTACCACTACCCTTGTCATTGGATTAGGCACCTTTGCCATCCCGAAATTATCTACAATGGGATGCGCGTGTGGGGATGAAATTGCTTCAAACGTATCGAAACAGGGGAAGAGTTCAGCAACTATTAAACAGGACGCTCCTGACCTGGCCAATACAAAAACTGTAAAGGAAGCATCAGCAGAGGAAGTTAACGCATGGTGGAAAGACTCCATGGGTTACGATCAACCTCCCTACAAGCCAGGGACAAAGGTTAAAGAAATTGAGCTAACCGAATCAACTTCCTTTGTAAGAGTCTACGATGGAGAAAACTCCACGATGTATGGCGGCTGGATGATGAGAGCAGAAGACATCCAAGGATTAACAGCAAAGGAGATCCAGGATAAATTCGCCTTGCCATATACTCCTAAATTCATTGCGGATGTTAATTTAGCTGAAGGAACAGTAATAAGAACCGGAATTGTCAATCCTCTATTCGGCCATAAAGGCGGAGGGACCCAATTTGACCTAAAGGGACAGCGTATTGGGGAATTCGGAAATGAGAGACCGATAGAGACTGTTTTAAGTAATAAGGGTACGGCTAATGGCTATAATTATTGGAATAAAACGACTCAATTTAAAAATGTGAAAGTTTACCAAAGAGATGATATTATAGACCCAAATATGAAAGACGCACGTGGAAGAACTAATCTTGAGAGAATGAAAAAGGGATTGGCTCCACTTGGACCTGATGGAAAGTCTGTAAATCTTCATCACACGACACAGAGAAACGAGAGTTCAATAGCTGAAGTTACACAGACGTTTCATCAAGAAAATAGTTCTATAATTCATATCAATCCCAACACTATACCTTCGGGAATAAATAGAACTGAATTTAATAAATGGAGAACTGAATACTGGAAAAACAGAGCCAAGGATTATGAATTAGAAAATGGGGGATGAAAATGGGTGTTGAAACTTATCAAAAAGCAAAACAAATAATATTGAATGAAGAAGAAATTTCTGACTTTGTTGGAGGTCGTACATTTGAATTAATAAATTTGGCTGAAGAAAAGTTAGGATTAAGGTTTACTGGCTTATATTTAGATTATTTACAGACATTTGGTGCAGGTAATTTCGGAGCCCAAGAGATTTACGGAATTATTAACAATGATTTTGAGAACTCCTCTGTTCCAGACGCAATTTGGTATACTTTAACAGAACGAAAGGAAATTAATCTTCCTAGCAACCTTTTAGTTATTTATGATACTGGAAGTGATGAACTTTTTTGTTTAGATTTTAATCAACCTGATGATAATGGAGAACCGAAGGTAGTTTCTTTTGTGCCAGGTGTTGAGTTAGAAAGCCAAACATATGAAATAATTGCTAATGACTTCGGTGATTTTTTATTAGATTTAGTTAAACAAGAAATCTAGAAAAGCAGGAAAACCTTAATTGACTATTGCCATTCAAGGTTTTTTGACTGATATAAATTCAGGTTTTTAAGTGAATGGATATTTCGGAAAAATACTTCATCCCGCGATTTCTTTAATAACTTTTTGTTAGCGTAGGAGATTAGATAATGGCTGACTTCTCATATTTGAGAAATTATGTTATTGATGAGGGCAATAATAACCCATATATGGAGAGACTTTCTTTCTATGCTCTTATAAAACAGGGGGTAGAAAACGCTAAATCTGGAATGGGTGAAACTCCCAAAGGGATTGGAAGGTTTTTTGAAGAAAGTGGCTGTGGTTTTATGCGAAATATAATTAAAAATGGAGTAGATAGATTGATGGATCCAGAGAGTTTTGCTGATTTATTGTGGAAGGTTGATATTAGTTTTCTTGAAGAGTTACTTTATTATAAAGATAAACAAACTACAATCAAACATTTAAGTAATATAGAAAATCCTTTAATACTCCATTTATTTGCAGCAAATTATAATTGGACCAACGGTTTTGATGTACCAAAGGCCCTCCTTGAAAATGAAAATTGTGATTTAGGAACGGGATTATTAATGTTTCATTATGCAGATGGATATCGTATTTTAGAAAATCCAGAGGAAGTTTTAAGTTCTACATTAGAAGAGTGGAAGGATTTATTATTTAAACTTTTTAATAAACTTAAAAATTTTGAGTTTAAGACACAGAATATTTCGTTCACTCCTGAATTAACCAAAATCCAAATATATAAGTTGAGGAAAAATAACGCGAACATTCCAGATATACTTATTAGTAAATCTCCAGGCGCTGTGGTTGAAGTTCCTAAAATATAAGGTAACTAAACCTTGTTTGGCTATATGCCTTTCAAGGTTTCTTTATTAGTTAACGATCATGCAATTCGGGCAGCGGATTACAAATTAGAAACCGCGATAAAAAGAAAGGAATATGAAGAGGAGGAAATTTAGTGGATTCAGTGACTTTTGCAGGCAATGAGTTAACCATTGGTAAAAACAATTTACAATTTGATAAAAGTATTCAAGAAATAAAAGTTGTAAATAATGTCGTTATCGTTCTGCTAAACATTCCAATGGATGATCATACTTTAGACAATGTATATGGTGTTAGTTTCAATGGGAAAATACTGTGGAGAATTCAGGAGCCTAATAAAGAATTAATAGGAAGTTTAAGATACCCTTATGTTGGCATTAGTCATATTGAAAATAAAGTAGGGGTAATAGATTTTTATGGCAGAAGATTTTTTATAGATGAAATGAATGGAAGAATAAGGGGTAAAGACTTTGTTAAATAATTTGCAACAAAACATTAAGTATTGTTCTAACTTTCTTCTGACACACTTTGGTTTTAAACGCCATTCGTGTGTTTTTTTATTATATAAGCCTTTAGTTATATTAATAATGTAAAAAAGAGGAATTAATACTCAGAAACTAAACTATAGTCCAGACGTAAGTTTAACTGAATATAACCATTTTGTTTTTTTACTTTATTACATAAATTTGGAGGAACAGAAATGAATGCGAAAAGAAATTTCTTTACGTTTTTATTATGTTTGTTAAGCTGCGTCTTTATCCTTTCAGCTTGCAGTAATGCTAGTTCAAGTGATTCAGAGACAAAAGCTTCTAAAAAACAGGAACAAAAGCAAGATAACAAATATGAAAAGCTGGCAGAGGAGAAAAATAAAGAATTTGAACTTGAACCGATAAAATTGACTTCTTACAGTGAAGAGATCGGTGCAACTTTTAAGAAGCCTGAATATAAAAAATTTGCAGTAAATGGGAAAGTTATGGTCGAAGGAGAGATCGAAAAGCACTCCCTATTGAAATTTCATTACGCTTGGATCAAGGTCCATTCTGATGAAGAAGGACGAGCAGGGAATAAGCATGAATACTACACACCAATTAAGGACGGCAAATTTAAGCAGGAAATTCATTTCTTCAATGGAGAGGGCGAATACCGAATAACTGTCCAGCTTCCTAGTACAGATCGTGAAAATTATTATTATGATACGGCCAAATTTGAAGTTTATAATGTAAATCCTGAAATTCAGCGGGATATTACGTATACACCATTTGGTCAGGATGCTGAGCTTGCCCTAAATTTGGATTCTAGCTTCGTAGAAGAGGATGGAATCTTTCAGTTAAAAGGGAAGGCGGGCAGTTTGAAAGACGAGGATACAATCATGCTCAGGCTCAATAAGGACTCTGAAACATGGAAGCATGTGATTCCTGTTAAAAATGGGGGATTTTCCTTTGATATTCCTTTGTTTTATGGTGAAGGGATACATAAGCTTGAAGTGTTAGTTCCTGATAAGGAGCGGGATAATTATTACCAAACGGCTACAACGGTATTAATAGATAACAAATCTAATCGGACGATGAAGCCGATCGAGTATTCTAAAACTTATATGGAGCGTGGAGTTACATTAGAGTATCCTCTATTTGGCGGGGAAGAGTCGGAAGGGACTTTTAACATAAAAGGTTCCATTGACCCAAAAGCAGAGTTTGCACCGGAAACAACACATATTTACATCACATCGAAAAAAGGTGAGGATGAAGCCTTAGATGTCATCCCTGTTAAGGATTTTCAATTTGATGACTCTTTTTATTTGCGATTTGGTCCGGGTACGTATGAAGTGACAGTTAGTGTACCTGAAATAAAAGAAAAGAACAGTGATTACTTCCGATACTTCGGTTTTGCGCAGTTCGAAGTAGAATCAAAAGCCCTTAAAGATGAGCGGGATCTTCTTCCTTCCCGTGGCGTTCAATCAGATGCACCCCAAATTGAGGAACTGGCAAAGGAGCTTACAAACGGTAAAAGCACAGACCTGGAAAAATCAAAAGCCATCTATGATTATGTGGCCCAAAATATTAGCTACGATGTTGGGAAATACAAGAATGATGAATTCGAATGGGATGACAGTGCCTTGAAAACATTGGAACTGAAAACAGGGGTTTGCCAAGATTATGCTTACTTAACGATTGCGTTGCTTAGAGCAAGTAATATTGAAGCTAGATTTGTAGAAGGAATGGCGCGCGGCGGATTTTGGCCTGCAAGGCATGCATGGGTTGAAGCGAATATTGATGGCAGCTGGGTGACGATGGACCCGACATGGGGTGCTGGTTATTTAAAAGATAATCAATTTGTTGCTAAATTTACTGACACTTATTTTGAACCAAACATGGATGAATTTAATAAAACGCATACGCGTACAGGTGTGTCTTATTAATTTATTCCGTAAATATGATTGAGTAAAATGGAATCTCTGAATCTTGCTTTTTCGGAGATTCCATTCCATTTATGGTTGGATGTTTCTTCGAGAGAGCATTTCTTCTTCTCTCATAATATTGGTATTCCCCTTTATTTCCCATAAGAAAAAGCCCCCCAGTCTTTTAGAAAAGGTATTATACTAGAAATATGGAAATGGAAGTAGTAAAACTCTCTTATTCCGTTTGTCATCATTCTTCAAATAAAAGATTAGCAGAATATTACAGGAATTTGACATAATTTATCGAATAAATTACATGTAAAGGAATGGCAATTTTTAAGCAGAATGGTTGGCTTGTAGCATTGTTTTTTCTTAATAAATAATGAAATGACGCACAACAGGAGGAAATATATGACTAGTGAGCACATGCATCCTATGATAGAGAGAGTTTTAGCGAATATTGAAAAGGTTATGATTGGAAAACGCGAAGTTGCTGAATTAAGCTTTATTGCCTTGCTGGCGGAAGGGCATGTTTTATTAGAGGATGTACCTGGTGTAGGAAAGACGATGATGGTACGTTCCCTTGCGAAATCGATCGGGGCGAATTTCAGAAGGATTCAATTCACACCTGATTTATTGCCTTCAGATGTGACAGGGGTTTCTATTTATAATCCTAAGGAAATGGAGTTTCAATTTAGACCTGGTCCGATCATGGGGAATATTATTTTGGCAGATGAAATCAATCGTACCTCACCGAAAACTCAGTCAGCTTTACTGGAGGGAATGGAAGAAAGCAGTGTGACGATTGACGGAGTGACACATACACTTGAAAAGCCGTTTTTCGTTATGGCGACTCAAAACCCAATCGAATACGAAGGAACCTATGCTCTTCCGGAAGCTCAATTAGATCGATTTTTATTAAAAATGAAAATGGGCTATCCGGATATGACGGAAGAAATGGAAGTGTTAAACCGAGCACAAAAGGCTAGACCCATTGATGATCTTGAGCCGGTTATTGATTTAATAGAATTAAGAGATTTACAGGAAAAAGTAAAACAAGTTCATGTAGATGGAACGATCAAGCGCTATATCGTTGATCTGGCAAACCGTACGAGAACTCATTCAAGTGTTTATTTAGGTGTTAGTCCAAGGGGTTCTATTGCGTTAATGAAGGCTGCGCAAGCCTATGCCTTTATATATGGAAGGGATTATGTTCTTCCAGATGATGTTCAATACTTGACACAGGCTGTTTTTGCTCATCGCATTATCTTAAAATCAGAGGCGAAGTTCGAAGGCATTACTGCTGAAGAAGTAGTGGATCGAGTAATGGCAAGGACTCCTGTTCCGGTACAAAGGCTTGTGAAGTAGATGAAAGGCCTATTATCTAATGTAAGGAAGGCTTGGAAGCTAGCTGCTTTGTACCTTTTAATTTTGGTTACCTTCTCCTATGCCATGTTCCAGGGAGGGTTTGTCAGCTGGTTTTTATTTTATAGCTTTGTCCCTTTTGCCATTTATGCGCTTTTTCTTTCCTTCTATCGTCTCCATCATTTACAGGTGTCCCGTGTATTCTTAAAGACGGAATATAATGCGGGTGAGTCGATAAAGGTGGAGATTACACTGAAAAGGAAAATGTCGTTTCCCTTATTTTATATCGTCATAGAGGATGAACTCGGCGAGCAGCTCCGTTATTCGCAAGAAAGGAATCGGACTAAATCCTTCTTGTTTCCCTGGTTCAAAAAGGAAATCAATTGGGACTATCAAATCAATGATCTGCCAAGGGGAGAGCATCATTTTCAGTCAATAAGGGTGAAAACGGGTGACCCCCTCGGCTTAATTGAAAAAGAAATACACATACAGACAGATCAGAAAATCATGGTGTACCCGGCATATGAAGAATTAATTTACAGACCGCTTGAAAACCATTTTGATCAAGGAATGACAGCGTCAAAGGAACGTGTACAAAGAGATACGTCCATGGCAATTGGAATACGGGAGTATCAGCCAGGGGACCGATTTTCATGGATTAATTGGAAAGCAACGGCAAAGCGAAATGATATTATGACGAAGGAATTTGAGCAGAGGCAATCCCATGATGTGTTCATTCTTATGGATTGTGCGCCGTCTGGACGTTTTGAAGCCATTGTTTCTTTCTCAGCCTCTATTATTAGAGCTATTCTCCAAAAAGGAGCACAGGTTGGTTTTCTTTCCTCTTCTTCTGAAAGAATCGCATTTCCCATAAGAGGCGGGGAAAGCCAGCAAATGCAATTATTCTATCATCTGGCGAAGGTGAGAGATGATAGTCCTGTCCCGATAGACCGTATCCTTGAGGCTGAGGGATTTTTGCTTCAGCAAAATAATCTCATGCTGATCACTGCACAATTGACTAGAAGCTTAATTGAAAAAGCAGGTCTATTAGTCTCAAAAAATGGCTCAGTGACGATATTTATCGTGAAAAATGAAATGGAATCACTTTTACCGGATGAGCTTACACTTAAGGGAGCTGCTAATGCAAGAGGGCTTCGAGTTGTTTTAGTTCACAGCGGAAACTTTAAGGCTGTTTTTTCGGAGGTGGCTCGGGCATGAAGTCTCAAAAAGTCCAAAAGGATTTAGCTTCTTTTCTGCTATATACATTTGGCTTCCTGCTACTATGGGAGTGGCTAAGACCGTTAGAGCAACTAACAGATACATCGAATATATGGGTTTTTCTCCTTTTCAGCATCGTGTCACTGCTATTGGCCTATTTAGGCACTCATTTTTTGATCAGCGGCTTCATTAAATGGATGTTAATGGTCTATGTTTTGCATTCCTTATATTTTGAAGGATCGTTTTTTAGATTAGATTGGATACCTGTTTTTATGGGGGATTTTTATAAGAGCATATTGCTGCTTGTAGAAAGGGACACATCTAGCTTAAGTAATCTTTTTAAAAGCTTTCTATTTTTTATCCTTCTCTGGTTAATGACTTATTTAATTCAATACTGGCTCATTAGGAAAAGGCAGATCTTTATCTTCTTTTTCATGACATTAATTTATATTACCGTGCTTGATACGTTCACTCCTTATGAAGCGGAAGTGGCGATTGTCAGAACGGTCATTTCGGGATTTGTCATTATGGGGACGCTGACCTTTTATCGGCTTATGGATAAAGAAGTTATTCACGGAAGGGCAGAGTTCTCTCGCAAATGGTTGACTCCTTTAATTGTCATGATTGTTATTAGTGTTGCTTTTGGTCTTGCTGCACCAAAGGCTGATCCGATTTGGCCTGACCCAGTTCCGTTTATTAAATCGTATGCAAAGGGCAGCGGGGATGAGAGAGGCGGTATTCAGAAAATTGGCTATGGCTTGGATGATTCCCAGCTAGGGGGACCTTTCATTGGTGATAATCAGGTTGTGTTTCGGGCGGAAATTGAATCACGCCAATATTGGAAGGTAGAGACGAAAGACGTATATACAGGGAAGGGATGGGTTACCGCTGGCCCTAGAGAGGAAGTTACACCTTTTCGTATAGAGGATGTTGTTCCTGTTTCTTCGTTTATCGATCATGATGGTGTAAATAAAGTCGAAGAAATAAGCTTTATAAATGCGTCCATGGATTATAGACATATTGTGTATCCTTTAGGAATTAAGAGGATTGAAACACCCTTTCATCCTGACAGTTCTTTTCAAATCGAGAATTATACGGAAAAAATCCATACTTTATTAGGTGGAATACCTGGGTCGATCAATAACTATTCGGTTATTTATGATGTGCCGAAATATAGCGTGACTGCTCTCATGAATGCAAGTTCCGAAATCAACAATGCGCAAAATAATGCATTCATCGAAAGATATACACAGCTTCCTGATGAGCTTCCTCAGCGAGTTCGAGAATTAGCCATGGAGATAACCGAAGGCAAGACCACATGGTTTGAACAAGCAAGAGCGTTAGAGTCGTATTTTAAAAAATCAGGCTTTGTTTATGATCAGAAGAATGTTGCTGTTCCTGGTGCTGATGACGATTATGTTGACCAGTTTTTATTTGAAACAAAAACAGGGTATTGTGATAACTACTCTACTTCCATGGTTGTGATGGCGAGGTCTCTCGGTATCCCTGCAAGATGGGTTAAAGGGTATACAGAGGGTGAGTACAAGGGGCTCGCTGAAAATAGCCGCCGGATTTTTGAAGTTACAAATAATAACGCCCATTCATGGGTGGAAGTGTATTTCCCTAATATAGGATGGGTTCAATTTGAACCAACACAGGGCTTCTCTAACAATGTTCAATTTAATTTTGATCAGTCGTCCCAAAGTAATTCTCAAACTGCAGATAATCAGCCAAAACCGGAAGAAAAAGAAAAGCCTGAGATTGAAAAAGAAAATCCTGAAAAATCAGCTTCGTCCTTTTCATTCACGAAGCTTACTCAATCTGTTAAAGGATTTTTCTCAAAGACTTGGAAGTGGCTGCTGGGGTCTGCTCTAGCCCTATCCCTATTGCTGCTAATTATTTATCGCTTACGTGGCAGATGGCTTCCTTATTATTTAGCCTTAAGGTTTAAGTGGACAAAAAAGGATGAAAACTTCCCTAAGGCATACTTGCTTCTATTAAGAGAATTGCAGCGCTATGGGCTGTATCGTAAAGACGGGCAAACCCTTAGAGACTATGCTCGGTATGTGGACCGTTTCTATTCAACTAGTGAAATGAGCAAGCTTACCTCCCGTTACGAGAAATTAATTTATCGAGGGGAAGTAGCAGAAGGAAGCTGGGAAGAGACGAAAGAATTGTGGGAAAATTTAATTAAAAAAACAATAGCTTGACCGGAAAATTAACCTGTTGATACAATAGGTTCGTTAATCTGTGAAATATTATAATTGAATGTAATCCTTCATATATCCTCGATAATATGGTTCGAAAGTTTCTACCAAATCACCGTAAATGATTTGACTATGAAGGCAGATTCTTCTATCCCTTTATAGGGGTTTTTTTACCAGAATGTCTGCCTTCACCAACAATGGGGGAGCAGAGTCTGGTTTTTTATTTTATTTGCGTGGTTTTATGAAATGTATCTGCGTTATTTTTTATGTAATAGAGAACACTATTCATAATAAATGGTATTTTATTAAATTTGTGGGGTGAACAGCTTGACAGCAAAACTAGAAGGACAAGAAATGATCGTTGTATTAGATTTTGGAAGTCAGTACAACCAGTTAATTACACGTAGAATTAGAGAATTTGGTGTATATAGTGAATTACACCCTCATACGATTACTGCTGAAGAAATTAAAGAAATGAACCCGAAAGGTATTATTTTCTCAGGTGGCCCGAACAGCGTATATGAAGAGGGTGCTTTCAGCTGTGATGAGAAAATCTTCGACCTAGGCTTGCCGATTTTTGGAATTTGCTATGGTATGCAGTTAATGACGATGCATTTAGGCGGAAAAGTGGAGAAGGCAAAGAATCGTGAGTATGGCAAGGCTGAGCTGAAGATTGAAAATGAGTCTAAGCTTTTTGCAAATCTTCCTTCAGTCCAAACGGTTTGGATGAGCCATGGCGATTTAGTTGTTGAGGCTCCCGAAGGATTCACAGTAGATGGTGTAAATCCATCATGTCCAATTGCGGCTATGAGCAATGAAGAGCGCCGCATGTATGCTGTTCAATTCCACCCAGAAGTCCTTCATTCTGTCTATGGAAATGACATTTTGAAAAACTTTGTATTTGGTGTTTGCGGATGTAAAGGCGACTGGTCGATGGGGAACTTTATTGAAGTAGAAATGGAAAAAATCCGCCAAACGGTTGGCGACAAAAAAGTGCTTTGTGCGTTAAGTGGCGGCGTTGACTCTTCTGTAGTGGCTGTTCTAATTCATAAGGCCATTGGCGATCAGCTAACATGTATTTTTGTTGACCACGGGTTGCTTCGTAAAGGGGAAGCGGAAGGTGTCATGAAGACATTTGCTGATGGCTTCCATATGAACGTTATTAAGGTAGATGCTCAAGAGCGTTTCTTAAGTAAGCTAAAAGGTGTATCTGACCCAGAGCAAAAACGTAAAATTATTGGTAATGAATTCATTTATGTATTTGATGATGAGGCTACTAAGCTTGAGGGCATTGAGTTTTTAGCGCAAGGTACGCTTTACACAGATATTATTGAAAGTGGTACAGCGACTGCGCAAACGATCAAGTCCCACCATAATGTAGGCGGACTTCCTGAAGATATGCAATTTAAGCTGATCGAGCCGCTTAATACATTATTTAAGGATGAGGTTCGCGCTTTAGGAACAGAGCTTGGGATTCCAGATGAAATTGTTTGGAGGCAGCCATTCCCAGGTCCTGGTTTAGGCATTCGTGTTTTAGGGGAAATTTCAGAGGACAAGCTTGAAATCGTTCGGGAATCTGACCATATTTTACGTGAGGAAATTGCAAAGGCTGGCCTAGATCGTGATGTTTGGCAGTACTTTACTGTCCTGCCTAACATTCGAAGTGTTGGGGTTATGGGAGATGCCCGTACTTATGATCACACAATCGGCATTCGTGCAGTTACATCCATCGATGGCATGACATCCGATTGGGCAAGAATTCCTTGGGATGTTCTTGAAGTTATTTCTTCAAGGATCGTTAATGAAGTAGCTCATGTTAATCGGGTTGTGTATGACATTACGAGCAAGCCGCCGTCAACAATTGAGTGGGAGTAGGAAAAGCGGAAGCGCCTTCGGAACAATCAAAGAACTATTGTTCCTGCGATGAATATTCGCAGAAGCTTTCCTTTGTGCCCACCCCCGACAAGCATAAGGCAAGCAGCCAGGAAGGTTGGTCTTTACCTTCTTGGCTGATTGACTTATGACCTCGAGGGGGTAGGCGCTGGAGCTAGACATAGAAAAGCGGAAGCGCCTTCGGAACAATCAAAGTACAATTGTTCCTGCGATGAATATTCGAAAAAGCGTTGTTTATGGAAATTGACAAAAATACGAACAATACAAAAAGCGGACATGAAAATGTTCGCTTTTTGTATTGACGGACTTTTGTCGTGCTGGTAAAATAAATTTGAATTTAATATAAGTACTTCATCGTATAATTCTGGAAATATGGTCCAGGAGTTTCTACCGAGCTACCGAAAATAGCTTGACTACGAGGTAAGTGTGATTATTCGGGCTTTTTCAATCTGTCTTCATGTTCATTTATATTTCCCGATTTATTGCATGTATCTTGTCGTCGAGCGCTCTCGTATTAACCTGAGCGTATTTTTTATTGCTTGCGGTAAAACTATTATAAAAATTTGTAGGGGGAAATAAAGTGAAAAAGTACTTCAGATTTGAAGAACTGGGCACAAACTATCGCCGTGAATTTTTAGGTGGGATGACCACGTTCTTAGCAATGGCATATATATTAGTTGTTAATCCGGCCATTCTAACTCTTGCGGATGTAACAGATTTTCCAGATGCTCTAAGAATGGACCACGGAGCGGTATTTGTAGCAACGGCTCTTTCTGCAGCAGTTGGTTCCATTATTATGGGGTTATTAGGAAAGTATCCACTTGCTCTAGCACCAGGTCTTGGATTAAATGCCTTTTTTGCCTATACTGTTGTTTTAGTAAACGGAAGCCCGTGGCAACACGCGCTTGCAGCTGTTTTTATTTCTGGTGTTTTCTTCCTTCTTTTAACACTTACTGGCTTACGCGAAAAACTAATTAACGCGATTCCGATTGAGTTAAAACACGCAGTTGGAGCCGGAATCGGTTTGTTCATTACATTTATTGGATTTCAAAACGCAGGTATTATTGTAAATAGTGATGCAACGCTCGTAGGGTTAGGTGATCTAACGAACGGAAATACTCTGCTTGCAATATTCGGATTACTAGTAACGGTTATTTTTATGTCAAGAGGGATTAAAGGCGGTGTGTTTTATGGAATGATTATCACCGTAATTGTAGGAATGATCTTTCAATTAATTGACATACCCGAAAAAGTGATTGATAAAGCACCAAGTCTTGCACCAACGTTTGGCGCACTCTTTAGCTCATTTGGCGACAGTTCTTTCTATACAACAACAATGCTTGGTATTATTTTAACTTTTTTATTCGTTGATTTCTTTGATAATGCAGGGACATTAGTTGCTGTTGCAAACCAAGCAGGGTTTGTTAAGGATAATAAGCTTCCTCGTGCGGGAAGAGCACTAATTTCAGATTCGATTGCTACCATTTCTGGTTCTGTACTTGGAACTTCAACCGTTACTTCTTTTATTGAATCATCAGCCGGGGTGGCTGCAGGAGCAAGAACGGGATTTGCTTCATTAGTAACTGCAGGATTTTTTATTATATCTATTTTCTTCTTTCCGTTATTAGCGATTGTTACCCCAGCGGTCACTGCGCCTGCTCTTATTATTGTCGGAGTATTGATGGTGTCATCGCTAGGGAAAATTGATTGGAACAGATTTGAAGTAGCTGTACCTGCATTTTTAACAATGATTGCGATGCCTCTTTCATATAGTATTGCAACCGGAATTGCCGTTGGATTTATTTTTTATCCAATTACAATGATTGTAAAGGGACGCATAAAAGAAATTCATCCTATTATGTATTTCTTCTTTGTAATCTTTGTTCTTTACTTCATCTTTTTAAAATAACTAATTTAGTGGAGATTCGATACGAATCTCCGTTTTTTATTTTTTTTGTATTTGCTATTGACGAAGAAATTGGGCGGTGGTATTATATAAAAACAGTCGCTGAGACGTTAATAACATTTTAAAACTTTTTAAAAAAGTTGTTGACATCAAAGTTGCTAAATGATATATTAATAAAGTCGCTTCTGAGCGGCAAGATGGTTCTTTGAAAACTGAACG
>NZ_JBALNX010000052.1:71963-73052 GCF_036962035.1 Bacillus sp. JJ1773 | reverse complement strand
TCCCAAATATCAACTTGAAAGTTCTCATTTAAGTAATCTAACACATGCTGAGGAGGCTTTCGCGTAATAAATAGCTTCTTGTTAATAAAAATCATCCCCAATCAAAAAATGAAATTTATTGAAAATTTTGTTCAATTAACATTATTGTATCATTACCCTATCAATCATGTAGGAAGATAAATAAAGATTTCCGAAATAATTTTTATATTTATGAAACCTTTAAATTAAGAGATTCGTATTATTCTTGACTGAGCGACTTAATAAAGGAGGAGTATGGAATGTCATTTTTTAATAAAGTTTTGGCAAGTTTTGGAATTGGGTCAGCAAAGGTGGATACGAAGCTAGTTCAGGATACAGTTACACCAGGCGGTGAAATTAGAGGGGTTGTTGAAATTCGGGGAGGAAATGTAGAACAAAAGATTGATGCTATTTACTTGTCAATTAACACAACCTATTTAAAGGAGTCAGATGATAAAAAGTACACAGTCACAGGTTTAATTGACCGTTTTCAAATTACTGCATCATTTACTCTCCTGGCTAATGAACGTAAAGAAATCCCATTTTCCTTCATCATTCCATCAGATACTCCACTATCTATCGGTAAGACAAAGTTATGGGTTTCGACAGGCCTGGATATTAAAAATGCAGTTGATCCTACTGATAAAGATTATCTTCGGGTTGTACCTAATGAACTTATGGATTCTGTATTTCAAGCAATAAATAGTTTAGGCTTTCGGTTGAGGGAAGCAGAATGTGAATACGCATCTAGCCGTTTCCGCAGCAGATTGCCATTTATTCAGGAGTTTGAATTTGTCCCAACCTCTGGTCCATTCCGAGGCCGTTTGGATGAATTAGAAATTACCTTTTTCCCAATTTCAAGCAATGAAATTCAAATATTAATGCAGGTTGACAGGAAAGTAAGAGGATTAGGAAGCCTATTTTCCGAAGCACTTAATCTAGATGAATCACATGTGCGTTTCTCTGTAAACCGAGTGGATATACCGAATATGCAGCAAAGAATTCAATCTATCATTCAGCAATACTCATAAATTGATACAAAAAAATGAGCCCTGTGATTCAAATTAGGGC
>NZ_JBALNX010000052.1:69669-71950 GCF_036962035.1 Bacillus sp. JJ1773 | reverse complement strand
TATTTTTTTTGAATTAACTATTCTTTAATAACGGGAGAAATAAAACTAGTAAACTTATAGCTCGGCTTTCTAAATTCTTCGTCAGATATAATGCCGTGTACGCCTAAACGTTGCATGACTGGGAATTGGTACTGCTTTTTAATTGTCCAGGAAAAAATATCAAACCCTAATAATTGTGCCTTATTAATAAAGGCTTTCGTTAATAATTGGTGATGAATGGAAAGGAAGGAGGCATAAGGCCTGTATGATGCCAATTGAAGTAAATCTAAAGGCTTGTTTAATAATAGACCAGTTGCAATGTCAGGCACAAGTTCCTTTAATTGTTTCAGCTCGTTAATGTTAAAGGATTGAACTTTTACTGTTTCCGGATCTAACCCATTATTAATATGGTCGTTTAATATATTTGATAGAATATCTATCATTCCAGGCTGTTTATCAGGAGACTTTACATCAATTAATATGCCAATTTTCTTACCAAAGATATAGAGTACTTCTTCAAGCAGTGGAATCCTTTCATCCGTGAAATCTTTCGAAAACCATGATCCCGCATCAAGCATTTTCAATTCCTTCACTGTGAAATCACCGATATACCCTGCCCCGTTAGTCGTCCTTTTTACATCCTCATCATGAATAACAACTAATTGCTCATCCTTACTTAGCCTAACATCAAGCTCAATATAATCAAAACCAAGATCAACCGCTTTTTGAAAGGAAGCAATTGTATTTTCAGGAGCATAATAGGAGGCACCCCGATGAGCAATAGACTTGAATGGGTGTAGTGGCTGCAGATAATAAAATAGGTTAGAAGTCACTAACCAAAGACCAAGAAAGATGCAGGTTAAAACAGGTCTTTTAATAGGCGAAGTTATGATCATTTCAAAGCCCCCTTTATCATATTTTTATATTATATGAAACTATCTTCTGAAATGTAAGCGCTTTCTTTAGAAATAATCCTTTGTTCGACAAAAGTAGTATTTTTTTGATGAAGGAAACGACAAAGGAAGTATCTAATAGAAAGTGTATGTTTATCAGAAATATTTGAATATTTTATTATATTTTACTTAAAATACTCCATCTTATCAATACATGGGAAATAAATTATTTCTTGAGGAGGAATAAAAAATGTTAAAAGAATTAACTAGGGTTAAAAGGAAGGAATACGATGTCACGATATTCCAAACGCCTGAATTTCGACAAAATAAAGGATATCGACAAGTTTACCGATTAACTGTGCAGGCATCGGACCATGTTGAATGCATCAATTCGGTCTTTTCGACATTTAATGTTCACGATCGAATACCTAATGATTTTAATGGAAGATTTATTTCAACAGGGGATATTTTGAATATTGATGAAGGGCGGAAAGGGCAATATTATTTTCAATTAAAACCGGGAGGCTGGCAGGAGATTAATCGTATTCATATTAGGTAGGAAGGGGAGAGCAGCTATGCTCTCCTTATTCAATGTTAGAACCAGGACCATTTTTCCTTCCTTGAGCAGTGAATTCTTTACCGTGAGCTTCTTGTTCAGCGATAATTGCTTCTTTCGGAATGTGATTATTTTTTTTGGGTGAATTGATTCGATTTCGATGTTTTTTACCCATTTGCAGGCTCCCCTCTATTTCTTACTAATTGTTTTAACTGTTTTTGATGTATTAGGCTCTGTATTTGATCTTGATGTTGGGTTTGTTTCATTCGCGTGTTGAACAGCCTGTCTAAGTTTTTTACTCATTTTTTCCTGTGCCACTAATCAACACCTCCTGATTTGGCTAAAGATAGCTTTCCCGTAAGCGTAAAAAAAATGCTGGAGGAATAGAACGTTTTAAAGCTGGGATATATTATGGTATAGTGAGGTAGGGATTTTTACCCTTCGAGAAAATTTGGGAGGCTTAATTTATGAGTATACATATTGGTGCGAAAGAAAATGAAGTTGCTGAAACAGTCCTTTTACCTGGGGATCCTTTACGTGCAAAATATATTGCTGAAACATTTTTGGAAAATGCAAAATGCTATAATGAAGTACGAAATATGTTTGGATATACAGGTACATACAAGGGCCATCCTATCTCTGTTCAAGGAACTGGTATGGGTGTACCATCGATTTCTATCTATATAAATGAATTGATGCAAAGCTATAATGTTCAAAATTTAATCCGCGTCGGTACTTGTGGGGCTATTCAAAAGGATGTAAAGGTGCGGGATGTGATCCTGGCAATGACAGCTTCAACAGATTCTCAAATGAATAGGATTACATTTGGAGGAGTCGATTATGCTCCTACAGC
>NZ_JBALNX010000052.1:69284-69659 GCF_036962035.1 Bacillus sp. JJ1773 | reverse complement strand
AATTTTGATTTACTTAAACGTGCTTATGAAGCAGGAGTGCAAAAAGGACTTCAGCTTAAAGTTGGAAGCGTATTTACAGCAGATATGTTCTACAACGATAATTCTGAATTAGAAAAATGGGCAAAATATCAAATTTTGGCTATTGAGATGGAAACATCAGCTCTTTATACGTTAGCGGCGAAATTTGATCGAAAAGCATTGTCCGTCTTAACGGTTAGCGATCATATTTTAACCGGGGAGGAAACAACTGCTGAAGAAAGACAAACAACCTTCAATGAAATGATCGAAGTGGCTCTTGAAGCCGCGATAAAAGAATAATAAATGAATGGAACTGGTTTAGCTTTTTGAACCGGTTCTTTTTTTTGTCTAGCTCCA
>NZ_JBALNX010000052.1:66488-69156 GCF_036962035.1 Bacillus sp. JJ1773 | reverse complement strand
AAGGTAGAGCTCACCTTTCTGTGAGGATCGTCTTGTGCTTGTCGGGGGTGACCAAGGTGCTTGCGCTTTTCTTTTTCAAATATATGGTACAAAACAATCTCTGAAAAAAGTTCTTTTTCATGTTAAAATAATAGGCGGAAAAAGTAATCAAAGACAGGTGAAAAAATGAAAAAGATTGTTGTTTTAACTGCATTATCTTCCATTATGCTTGCAGGCTGTAATCAGCTTCAGCCATATTTAGAGAAGATTCCTTTTTTACAAAAGGAAGAGACAGCTTTGGATGAAAACAAGCAGCCAGAGGAAGGTACGGTTAAGGAAGAGGAAGGCGGAACTGCCAAGAAGAACGACAGCCAGGAAAGTGATATTCCTTCTCTTAAAGCAAATTATTTTAATGAGATAGTGACTGTTGATGGAAAGCGGATCATTCAAAATCCAACGAATCATATGGTTTTAGTAAACAAACAATATTCTCTTCCAGATGGGTATGCCCCAGAGGATTTGATCATGCCAGCTGTTATGTTTTCGTTCGGCGAACAGGATATAGAAAAAGCCTATTTAAGGGACGCAGCAGCTAAAGCGCTTGAAGCTATGTTTACAGAAGCAAAGAAGCAAGATATACATTTATTTGCCGTATCCGGATATCGTTCATTTGATAGGCAGAGGGCCGTTTTTGATGCAGAAGTAAACAAATATGGAGAGGAAAAGGCTATACAGGCGGTAGCCATTCCAGGAAGCAGCGAACATCAAACTGGATTAGCTATGGATATTTCCAGTCAAAGTGCCAACTTTGAGTTATCAGAAGAATTTGGTGAAACGATGGAAGGAAAATGGGCAGCTGAAAATGCTCATCGATTTGGTTTTATTCTTCGTTACCCTAAAGGGAAAGAAGAAATCACCGGTTATAAATTTGAACCTTGGCATTTCCGGTATGTAGGTAAAGAAGCAGCAGCTGTTATTTTTGAAAAACAGCTTACATTAGAAGAATATTTTGAAATTGTGAAGAAAATATAGGAGGGGTCAGACGAGATGTCTGGCTTCTTTTTTATAAATTTTCTTCATTTATGTATTTTCTTTGTGCTTTTTATTGGAGTAATGGTATTCTATTCATTAAGGATTTCACTGAGAAATTTTTGGTTATGAAAGTGGTGAGAAGTTTTGCAAGATAAAGATGTCAATCAAGAACCACCGGTTAAACAATCAGGCTTTATTCGTATGAAAAATTTCCATTTTGTTATGCTCGTTTTTGTTATTGTCTTTTTATCAGTAGGGATTACAGCATTTGCACTTCCTTTTGGCGGTGAAAAGGCCGTAGATAAGGGTGCTTTTGATCGTAAAGAATTTGAAAAACTATATGCGGCATTTGATACGTTGAACAATGCCTATTTTCAAGAGGTTGATCAGGATAAATTAATCAATGGCGCCATCAATGGCATGGTTGATGCACTCGATGATCCATATTCGGATTATATGACGGTAGATGAGGCTAAAAGCTTCCATCAAAGCATTTCTTCTTCTTTTGAAGGCATCGGTGCAGAAATTCAGGAACAAGCCGGATTCATTGTTATTGTGACTCCAATTAAAGGCTCTCCCGCTGAAAAGGCTGGTTTAAAACCGAATGATAAAGTACTATCCGTTGATGGGAAAAGTATTCAAGGTATGAGTGCCACCGAGGCAGTTACTTTAATAAGAGGGAAAAAAGGGACAAAGGTAGAGCTGTCCATTCAAAGACCAGGTATGGAGGAAGCATTATCTGTTCCGATTATTCGTGATACGATTCCAATTGAGACTGTTTATGGCGAGATGCTGGAGGATGGGATTGCAAAGGTCCAAATCACTTCATTTTCCGAGAACACGACAAAGGAATTAATCGAAACCTTAAATGAATTACAAAGTAAAGGGATGAAGGGAATTGTGCTTGATCTAAGGCATAATCCCGGCGGTCTTTTAGAACGGGCAATAGAGATTTCCAGTCTTTTTGTTCCTGAAGGGAAAACGATCTTCCAAATCGAGGATCGAAATGGAAATCGAGAGGAAGTTAAGTCTAAAGGGTCAAAAAATCCAAATATTCCTTTGGTTGTCGTTATTGATAAAGGAAGCGCAAGTGCTTCTGAAATTCTTGCTGGTGCAGTTAAAGAGTCAGCAAATGTATCTTTAGTTGGTGAAAAGTCATTTGGCAAAGGTACGGTGCAGCGTGCAGAAGATTTTTCAGATGGATCTAATTTGAAATTTACAACCGAGAAATGGTTAACCCCGAATGGTAATTGGATACATAAAAAAGGAATTAACCCTGATTATGAGGTTACACTGCCTGATTATGCTTCATTACCTGTCATTGATCCAGATCAAGAATTAAAGTTAAGCTCTTCCTCTGCACAAGTAAAGGTTGCTCAGCAAATGCTTAAAGCCATTGGCTTTGACCCAGGAAGAGAAGATGGATTCTTTGATGAACAAACAAAGTCTGCAGTAGAAAAATTCCAGACGGCCGAAAAACTTGAGGTCAACGGCGTATTAGATGGAAGTTCAACTTTGAAATTAATGGAAAAGGTCAGAGAAAAGCTAAATAAAAATGATACGCAAATTCAAAAAGCTTCTGAAATATTGAAACAACAGCTAGGATCTAAATAAAGTGAAACTACAATCAGTGAGGGGTTCTTTCATCCCCCACTGA
>NZ_JBALNX010000052.1:62839-66477 GCF_036962035.1 Bacillus sp. JJ1773 | reverse complement strand
CTGTGTTCCTATAATCGGGCCTTTACGGGCTGTTGATCCCCACTTAGAAATTTATGTTTTACTCAACTTCTTGAAGTGGGGGTCTTACTGCCCGTTAATCTGCGATAATTTTGTAAAAAGCACTTTCAGCTGAAAGTGCTTTTTTGCATTAGAAAAACACACCGGGTATAGAAACATCGCTTCCATCCAACAATTAAATTAAGGCAGTCTAAGATTTTGCTCCCTTTATTTTTTTAAAAAAATAAATCATAAATAAATGCTCCATGTAAAGAGGTGATGTGTTGATTAAACGATGGTTCATTTTATTTCTCATTTGTGGTGGGCTAACTGCGTGTACATCCTTTTCCTCTGAAAGAAATCATAAAGAAGATGATCTTCCCAAACCGAAGAATGTTATAGAAAAGGTAATTGAAAAAAACATTCCATCTATACCGCCAGAGCCATTAAAAATGGCAAAAGAGCCAAAGAATTTTTTATTAATTGGCGTTGATAGCAGGAGAGAAGGAAATTCACGTTCTGATACGATTATGCTTGCTCGGTATGAGCCAGTTAATAAAAAGATTAAACTTGTTTCCTTGATGAGAGATAGTTATGTGAAAATTCCAATTCATCCATTGACCTATAGCAAGCTCAATCATGCATATTCTCTCGGAGGAAAGGACTTGCTTAAACAAACGGTTGAACAAAACTTTGGAGTAACCATTGATCATATTGCCGTCATTGATTTTAAAGGATTTATTAGCATAATGAACACAATTGCCCCTGATGGTCTTGAGGTTGAGGTTTCTCAAGCGATGATTGACGATATGAATTTAAGTGTAAAGCCAGGAAAGCAAAAACTTCACGGTGAAGAGCTTCTTTCCTTCGTAAGATTTAGGCATGATGAAATGAGTGATTTTGGAAGGGTTAATAGACAGCAGGAGGTTCTCATTTCATTAAAGGATCAGGCCATTAAACAATTTGCAACGATTGATGGAATAGCAAAATTCCCAGAAATGATTAAGCACACGATGCATTATGTAGAAACAGACTTGAAGTTCGATGATGCCTTTTCTCTCGGTGCCAGCTTTCTGTTAAATCCGGTTAATGATGTTCAAACATTAAGAGTACCCATTTCCAACAGTTTTGAAAATAAACAATATCGGCATGCAGGATCTGTTTTACAATTGGATTTTATGGAAAATGAAGAAGCGATTAAGGATTTTTTACATGAAAAATGAGAAAGCGGGCTCATGCCCGTTTTCTTATTTCCGGGTCGTTACAATTGTAACGTTCAAGAAAATCAGATAAAATGTGTCTTTAGGCATAGTGTGAAGAGGTGATTTCTTGAAACAAATTGTTCACCTAAATGAACAGATTAGACAAGAGGTAGCTAGGATTGAGGAACAGTGCGAAAATTTAGGAAGAAAGCTTCAAGGAAAATATGAAGACGATTTTCGTATACTGTCTGAATCGTTAATGATTGAACTTATACGTGAAAAAAAAGGAAAATCTGCGTCAAAGGAAGATCTATTTTTAGATAGCTATAACTCTTATTTAGAAATAGGTGTAGAAAAAAATGGGGTATATTATCCTAATGGCTATATTCCTATTTGGAAATGCAAGATGGAAATGTTTCACCCTGTAGGCTATTTAATAAATTTAAACATGAGTTCTTTAGAGAAGAAATTGCAAAAGATGATCGTAGAAATATATGAGGATCATAGGAGAGAGCGGGAAGATACATGATTAAGACGGATATATATGTATTGGCAGGGTTTTTGGGCAGCGGGAAAACAACCTTATTAAAGCAGTTATTAATCGAGGAAAAGAAGCAAAATCGAAAAGTAGCAGTCATGATGAATGAGCTTGGAAAGGTATCAATTGATTCAGACGCAATTGAAGAGGATGTTCCACTTAAAGAACTGCTGGATGGATGTATTTGCTGCTCCATTCAAGATAAGTTAGAGGCTCAGCTTCAGGGGCTGCTAATGGTTGAAAAACCAGAGGTTATTTATATAGAAGCAACAGGTGCGGCACACCCAGTTGAGGTATTAGATGCAGTACTCTCGCCGTTATTCGCAGATAAAATCCATGTAAAAGGTATTATATCAGTAGTTGACGGTATGAGGTGGCTTAACAGGAAAACATTGGGTCCTCAAGTACAGCAATTATTAATGGAACAAGTCAGGCACGCTGATTTAATTCTGTTAAACAAAACTGATGTCTTAACTGAAGCAGAGCAAGCAAAACTATCAATGGAAATACAGGCACTAAATTCTCATGCTTTTTCCGTGTTAACTGCATTCTCAAAAGTACCTATCGAGTATATAAAGAATTTGTCATTTAGTACAAAAGATAAACCGGCGAATTCCCATGTAAAGAAGGAATTAAAGTTAAGCTCTTATGTTTATAAGTTTGAAAAGCCGGTGGATCAAGGTGAATTTGAAAACTTTTTAAGAAATCTTCCTGATACGATGTACCGGATAAAAGGGTATATTAAATTTTCTTATTCGAAATATCCTTTTCTCTTTCAATTTTCATACGGCATGCCTGTCTATTTGCAGGAAAATATGAATATGCCCCTTAACTTAGTTTTTATCGGTGAAAAGATAAATTGGCAGGAGATAGAAAGCCAGTTGGAAATATTAGAGAAAAAAGAATCAAACTCCTAATGAAATCGTGTGATCAACACGATTTTTTGTATGAAAATGAATACATGGGTCGATTTTTTGGAAGACTTTCTTAGAGGAATAAGAAATTAAACTAAGAAATTGAGTGGAGAAAATGAAATTTTTCATTGCATTTCTACTGTTTTTATCTGCTTGTACCTATGATACAAATGTTCAGGCAAATGAAAACATAGTGGGACATCAAATCGAAATGCTCCCGTGGGATCAGGTTAATAAGATTTTGCCTAAGTACTCAAAGTTCACCGTCTTGGATGTAGAATCAGGTAAAAAGTTTAAAGTACAAAGAAGAGCTGGCAGTCATCATGCCGATGTTCAGCCATTAACATCAAATGAAACAAAAGTAATGAAGGAAATCTATAATGGAAAATGGAGCTGGAAGAGGAGAGCGATAATCGTTATTCATAAAGGACAATGGATTGCAGCCTCCATGCATGGGATGCCTCACGGTGCTGGTGCTTTGCAAAATAACTTTCCTGGTCACTTTTGTATTCATTTTCATGGCAGTACGACACATCGGACAAACTTTATGGATTTATCGCATAAATTAATGATATTAAAAGCAGCTGGAAGGCTTAAAGAATACGCTGGCAATGCGGACCCTTATGAAATAATCAGTGCTTATATAGCAGGGTATAAACAGCAGGATGCTAGCATCGTATCTGCCTTTTCGCTGCAGGAAACGAAAGGGAAAGGCAATCTCAAGAAGATTGAAAATATTAATTTGAACAGGATGGCCATTTTACCTGTCGAGGATCTAGCTATTGAATTAAACATCGAAGTACCTGTAGAAATAGATATGATCATTCACAATAAAGGAAGAAAGAGCTTTAATGGAAACATATATTTAGTGCGATTTTCACATGCAGATGCATGGAAAATAGATACCCTTCGGTTTATGCAGGATATACAATAAAAAACTTGAGATTTCCTCAAGTTTTTTCTGTCTAGCTCCAGCGCCTACCCCCG
>NZ_JBALNX010000052.1:60724-62707 GCF_036962035.1 Bacillus sp. JJ1773 | reverse complement strand
GGCTCGTCTTGTGCTTGTCACGGGTGGACACAAAGGAAAGCTTCTGCGAATATTCTTCGCAGGAACATTTGCCCTTTGATGTTCCGAAGGCGCTTCTACTTTTCTAATTATCTTTCCCCAAATTTAATAAACGTTCTTTCATCTTCTACTAATCCGCAGGAACCGCATTGTACTTTAATTTCTGGTCCTTTGTATGCCATATGGAAAGGGCTTAAATTTTCGTTTGTAAATTCTTCAACAATTTCTCCTGTGTGCGGGTCGAGTTTAACGGATTGCGGAACCTGTCTAATAATATTAAAACGGCTCCGATTTGTTTTACAATTTGGACAGCAATATGGTGTACTCAACTTAATTGATCTCCCTTCAACATTATTTTAACTATTTTTTGCATATCCGATTTTTTTTATGTAAAAATGGAATGATAAAGACCTATTAAAAAAATTAGATGGTGATGTAACATGTATTATCAAAATTTATTAGATGAATATCGAAAGTTATGGAAAAATCGTTCCCTTTTAGCTGACGAGTCTGCGGAATTAATATTAAAAGAAGCTATTGTCAGGGAGCTGAAGGATGAAAACGCTCATCCTAGAGTTCGAAAATCATTAATGGAAAAGTATTATATGGCCACAAAAAGAATCATCGAATCAGAGTTATCTGACCAAAGTAAAATCGCTTTAATTCAATTGCATCTAGAGCTGACGGAGTTCACAAAAAGCGTCCAATCATCAAAATGAACTTCACAAATTAAACACATATAGGCCATATAATATGGAAAAAAGGTTAAAAGAGGAGAAGCTTGTGCCTATATTATTCCGATTTTTGATTATATTTGTGACAGCAATATTATTATCTTCATGCACGAATCAAGAATTTCAGCCTATTGAAGAAGATCTTTCTATTGCTGCAACTGTCAATATTAAGGATATGTCTGTTTCTTTCATTAATATAGAGAATATGAAAAAGCTTTCCGATTGGAAGCTAAAAAAGCCCTATACAGGTGCCGTTATTTTTCCAGATGGGGATACAATTATACTATTTGGAAAACAGGTTGAGACAGTTGATTTATTTTCTTTAAAAGCCGGAAAAAAGATTGATAGCTGGAAAACGGGCAAAGGAATTGTCAATGGGAAGCTGCTTCGAACAAATTCCTATATTGCGTTAGTGGATCAAAATCTTGCTAAAATCAGATTATTTGATATGAATGGTGAAGAAAGAGCACAAATTAGGACGGAAAATAATCCATTAACCATCCTTGAATCGGAAAAGGATAAAAAACTATATGTATTAAGTTTCAGTAAGGAAAAACTAACAGTGGTTGACTTGAATAACACAAAAAATGTTTCGAGCTATCATATACACCCAGCAGCTGCAGGGGCATGGCTAAATGATAATCGGAATGAGCTTTGGATTGGAGGACATGGTGCGGGTGCCGAGGTTGAAAAGGATATTCATGTGTACAATTCAGAAACAGCCGAGTTAATTTACAAAATCCCGGCTCCAACGATGCCTGTGAATTTTTTGGAATTTAATCATCATGTATTTGCACTAAGCCACGGGACAAGCATGCTTTACAAATTAAATATGGAAGGAAAAGTAGTCAATTCTAAAGTAATTGGTGCAAATCCTTTTGAAATGGCTTTATTCGATCAGTATTTAATGATAGCTGGTTATGACAGCAATGATATTCATATTGTAGATCCGGAAAATCTAGACATAATCAAAACAATCCCCGTGGGGAAGGGACCTTTTCAAATTTTGATAAGAAAAGCGGGAGCGCCTTGAACTGGGGCTTCGAGTGAGAAAATCATGTTCGAAAGTCGTTAAGAGGGTATGATAACGTCCATCGCCACGGAAACTCAGGGTTAAAGGTAGTTAAGAGGGGTTTATAACGCTCTTCGACACGGAAACTCATGGTTAAAGGTAGATAAGAGGGGTTTATAACGCTCTTCGCCACGGAAACCCATGGTTAAAGGTAGTTAA
>NZ_JBALNX010000052.1:57752-60553 GCF_036962035.1 Bacillus sp. JJ1773 | reverse complement strand
CGCCCTTCGACACGGAAACCCAAGGTTAAAGGTAGTTAAGAGGAGTTCATATCGCCCTTCTATACGGAAACCATAGACGAAGGTAGTTAAGAAGGGTTTATAACGCCCTTCAGTTAAGGGAGAGAAAGTAATGGAGAAGCTAAATATCCTTATCATTGATGATGAGGAGGATATGAGACATCTAGTTGAAATGTATCTGGAGAATTCAGGCTTTCACTGTGCATCTGCTGCTAATGGGGAGGAAGGATATGCCATCCTAAAGGATACATACATCAGCTTAATTATTCTTGATATTATGATGCCAGATGAAGATGGGTATGAGGTTTGTAAGAGGATTAGAGAAAAATATAATATCCCGATCATCTTTTTATCAGCCAAAGGGGAGGAATGGGACAAAGTGCAGGCCCTTCAGCTTGGCGGTGATGATTACTTAGTTAAACCATTTAGTCCAGGAGAGCTTGTCGCAAGAATTAATGCCGTCCTACGCAGAAGCGGTATGACAAAAACTGACTCATATATCCAAGTTGGAAAAATAATCATTGATCGATTGGCTAGAAAAGTATCAGTAGCAGGGCAAAGTATATCTTTAACATTGAAGGAGTTTGAACTTCTCCTATGTTTCGTTGATCATCAGTCACAGGCTTTGAGCAGAGAACAGCTTCTTGACTCAGTTTGGGGAATTGATTATATAGGGAGTCTTCGAACGGTTGATACACATATTAAAACATTAAGAATGAAGCTTGGTGTCGGGGATTATATACAGACTGTATGGGGAATCGGCTATAAATTTGAGGTGCCTGGAGAATGAAGTTTAAGTTTACCGATAGTCTGGCAAAAAAACTATGGCTCACCATTACAGCGGCCATTTTAATTACGATTATTTATTCCTATTTCCTCTCTTATTTATTTTATGAAAAGCTATATGTAAATAATGTAGAGACTTCATTAATAGAGGAAGGAAATCGTTTGGCAAGCGAATATGATGGGGGAGCTTTAACAGAGGAATTAATTGATAGAATTGAATGGTATGGAACAAAATCTGAATCAGAAATTTTTATTGTCAGCAATCCTAGGGAGCTAAGTGCCTGCTTACCCTTTGATATCGATTATGAGGCATTAATAAGCGGGAAGGAAAGAGAACAGCTGCTTAAAGGTGAACCGGTACATAAGATTGGTTATGAGGAGCGGTTTGATCGGCAAATTATGGCTGTCGTTATTCCTCTCTTGGATGAGACTAGGCTTGAGGGAATTATATATTTATATTTACCGCTAGCAAAAATTTCAGAGGTCACAACAGACTTTGCTTATTTATGGATGATGGCGGCCTTTCTATTCTTAATTATTGCTATTTCTTTCGGAACAATCCTTGTCCGAAGGCTGACAAAACCGTTACTTGAGATGAAGACTGCTGCTGAGTGTGTCTCAAAGGGGGAGTATTCAATCAAGATCGATAATCAATCAACAGATGAAATTGGTCAGCTTGCCCATGCATTTAATCATATGGCTTCATCTATTCAACGCGAAGACGAAAGGAAAAAAGAGTTTCTCGCCAATGTCTCCCATGAACTTAGAACCCCAATAAGCTATGTAAAAGGGTATAGTGAAGCATTAATTTCTGGGATTGCAAAAAACGAAGACCATGATCGCTATGTCCATATCATTCATCGGGAAGCAGGAAGAATGGAACGGCTAGTAGGTGATCTTCTTGACCTTTCACGACTGGACTCGGAAGAATTTAAGTTGGAAAAAATGCCGCTTCCACTTGCACAAATTATTGAAAACTCTTTGCAGAAGTACGGACCAATTATGAAGAATAAGAATGTAGGCCTCCAATATCAGCTCGATCCGGATATTATAATAAATGGAGATGAAGGCCGGATTGAACAGGTCATCCAAAATATTATGGACAATTCTATACGATACACTGACAAAGGAGAAATCAGACTTGAGCTTTATAAAATAAAGGAAGGCTGCTGTATAGAGATGAAGGATACCGGAATAGGAATTCCTTCTGAAGATATTGATAAAATTAAGCAGCGATTTTACAGAGTAAATAAGGCAAGGACCAGAAAGGATGGGGGAACAGGTTTGGGGCTTGCGATTGTCGAAAAGATTGTTAATCTCCATGGCGGGAAGCTAATGATCACGAGCAAGCTCGAATTAGGGACAACTGTTAGGATTATTCTTCCAGTTATCGATCTTTAGTTATCAAACCATCATATGTGTAATATTTTTGTAACAATAGTAAAACAAGCTGCCTTTATAAAAACTTGTCAACACCGAATTCTTAGTAATATTCTGGAGTAACTTTAGGGCGGTTTCTTCTAAAGGATTATTTATCCAAGTAAATATCCTCCAGTCTATTTTTTATAAACCTACAAAGTAAAAGGTTTTTACGAGATTCATGTGATTATTCTAGCTTTATATTTTTCATATACAAGGTAATTGTTAAATCCCCCCAGAAATATTACGAAAAACCATGTGTTATTATGATTGTGCAAGCAAGACAGCACACAAATAACTCACATCAGGGAGGATTTAATAAATGAATAAAAAAATGTTATTTTCAGTAGCAGCAGCGGCAGCTATACTAGTTTCAAATCCAGTGGTGAATAAGGCAGATGCAGCATACAATTGCCCAACACCTCAACAAGTTAAAGTTAATTACTCACAAACTACTAATGTAAATTACGATCAAGTTAATAGCATTCTGCAAAAATACCTTAAGAATTACAATATTCAATGGGATATGAATGGATTAAATAAACAATTTGCACAACAACCAGTACAACAAAAGCCAG
>NZ_JBALNX010000052.1:51281-57687 GCF_036962035.1 Bacillus sp. JJ1773 | reverse complement strand
AACCGGTACAAAAGCCAGTTCAACAAAAGCCTGTACAGCAACAACCAGCTAAAGCTCCAACAACACCTGCTTCTTCTTCTGTAAGTGCTTATGAGCAAAAAGTGGTTGAATTAACAAACCAAGAGCGCGCTAAAAATGGCGTACCAGCATTACAGCTTGATGTAAACTTAAGTAAAGTTGCACGTGCAAAGTCATTAGATATGAAAAATAAAGGTTATTTTGATCACAATAGCCCAACTTACGGATCACCATTTGATATGATGAAGTCATTCGGCATCACTTACCGTTCAGCTGGTGAAAACATTGCTATGGGACAACGTACTCCTGAAGAAGTTGTTAACGCATGGATGAACAGTGATGGTCACCGTAAAAACATCTTAAATGCTAGCTTTACACATATCGGTGTAGGATATGTTGCAGAAGGTAACTACTGGACACAACAATTTATTGGAAAATAATATATAATCATGTTAAAAAGAGCAGAATAAAAATCTGCTCTTTTTTTCATTTATTATAGCAAATCATTCCTTTTTCTCTTTCTCTTTTAGCTTCGCAAGTTTTTCAGACAATTTATTTGGATCAATTTTACCCTCATAGCTTGTTCCTATACTTAATTTTCCTGAAAGTTCCTTTATTCCAAGCTGCTCAAAATTATTGGCATATTCCATTTTTTCTACAGAAATATTTTCGACACTTAAATGATCAACAATAAAGGTAGGACCTTGAGAATGCAACTCTCTTTGATTTTGTTTCTCTAGGAAAATGACTTTTTCTTCTAAAAACTGAATTTTATTGTTCAGCAAAGCAATTGTTAATTCAAAGTTATGAGTACGCTGTTGTTCCTGATTCTTTTCTCTATTGAGATGGGCATCTTGGATTGGACGATGTTTTAGCTCGATTTTTTCCAATCTATCCTCTAAATCATTCACTCTAGATTGTACTTTATTCATATCGTCTGATCCTTTTAATCTTCGGAATAGTTCAATTTTCTTTTCGAGTTCAATAAGTTTATTATTTATTTTCTTCTGCTCGAGATGTTCCACTTGAGGTGGAGGGGATTCTTTAAGAGGAGGTACTGGTCTGCTCTTTTTATAAAAAAACCTCATTTTTTTAACCTATTGGTGCTGATTCATCATGATCAACCATGATAGGGATGTTTTCCTTATCACTATAATTAAAAGGAAGGATAATGGTTAAAACTCCCTTATCGAATTGTGTCTGGATTTCTTGCTTATTAATGGCTGCAGGTATTGTTATCGTTTTTTCAAAAGTTCTATTCGGTCTTTCCTTTAAATAATACTTGATAGATGGTCTAACTGTTTTACATTCCCCCCTTAAAATAAGCTCACTTTGCTGAAGAAATACTTTAATATCACCCTTTTCGACACCTGGAAGCTCTGCTTCAACGATAAGGCTTTCGTCAGTTCCATACATATCACAACGCGGGAAAATATCCTGATTTGAAAAGAAATTGGAAGCAAGTTCATCTGTTGCTTGAGCCTTGTTATGATCAAATATTTCATTCCAAAATCCTTGTGATTGATATTGTTTTGTTAAATCTAGCCATTGTTTCAATTTTTCAATTTCCACAGAATCTCCTCCTTATTAATTTCATCCATTTAAGTTTATAAGATTTCTGTAACATCAATTTCTGAATATTGCATATCAACATTTTTCGGTATTTTTATTTCAAGCATTCCGTCTTTAAAATACGCGGAAGCTCCTTTTTTTTTCACAAGAGCTGGTAGTATGATGGTGCTCTTATCCTCAAATTCAGGTATATGCTCAATCATCATCTGATTGGAAGTATGATAAATGCGCATGTCTTTTAGCCATTGTTCATTTTTTATAGGAATTCTGACAAATACATTATCATGAGTCTCAAAAACGGATGAAGGAAGAGAAGAAGAAGAAGATGATGGAGGGCTTTGCCTCGCATCGTTTTGAAAGCCTGGCATGAAGCTTTGTGGCTGCATCATCCCTTGCATTCCCTGCGGAAACATTTGATTCATCATATTCTGGACATATTTATCAATTTCATCCGGCTTCATCTGTTTCATCATATTTTTCATATCTTTATTAAATGGGAATAGGTTCCAGGGGAACATGGAGCAATCCTCCTTTCGAAGCTGCAATTAAAATGCTTTCCTTCTTTAACAAACTGTTATATTTGGTTTTGTACGGGAATAGACGGGTTAGCAATTTGATCTTGATCGCTAACGTCTACATCGCCTACAACATTAGAAGAAAACGATGTAGTAGGAGATAAATCACCAAAAGCAATATTAGCACCAACAAACTTTGAGTTGGCAGTATGGCTATTATGAATAGTAGGACCAAGTGAAATGGCTCCATTATTGGTAATTCCATTGGTTTTTATATTAAAAATATTTATTTGGAAAGGCATAATGGTTCACGATCCTTATATTTGGTTGGCATTGACCGGAGAAACAGAGGCAATGTCCCCTTGATCATTTAAATCTGGATCAATAAATACATTTTCCATCGCTGCAGTCGGTGGAGCATAGTCGCCAAAGGATGAATTCTGACCCTGTGATTTCGTATTAGCAGTTGGGGAATTGTAAAATGCCTCTCCAATAGTAATGGATCCGTTAGTAGCAACACTGTTTACCTTTAAGCTAAATATGTTGATAACTGTTTGCATCTTTACACTTCCTTTAGTTTCATTCGTATGGTTTAAGGTATGCAGGTACCCGCCTAATCGTTAATAAAATAAATACGTATATCATTTCATTTCATTTGCATATCCTAATTGTTCTTAATAGTATATTGATTATGAAGGTTTAAAAATAAATGGAATTGCGAGGTATTTCTGTGGGAGGAAAAACAGCTTTAATAACAGGGGGAGCAACAGGCATTGGCAAAAGAACAGCTTATCAGCTGGCTGAAAATGATGTTCATCTTGTAATCAATTACCGAAAAAGCAAAGTGGAAGCTGTCTCACTTGCCGAAGAACTATCCAAAAAATTTGGAACGAAAAATATCGCTATCGGCGGAGATATCGCAAATTTAGAAGAATGCCAAAAAGTTATAGATGAGGCTTTGTCCGTGTTTTCAAGTATCGATATATTAGTCCATAATGCGGGTCCCTATATGCATGAAAGGAAAGTATTAACCGAGTATTCCTTTAGCGAATGGAAATACATCATCAACGGGAATTTAAATGCTCTATTTTATTTAAGTAAATTGTTGTTGCCTGGAATGAGGGAAAAAGAGTGGGGCCGAATTATCACAATTGGCTTTGACAGGGTTGAGACGGCACCTGGCTGGATCTACAGATCTGCATTTGCTGCCGCAAAAAGTGGCGCTGCTTCATTAACTAAAACGATTGCACTGGAAGAGGCAAAATATAAAATTACAGCCAATATGGTTTGTCCTGGTGATATCACAGGGGATTGGAAGGACAAAGAGATTATTCAAGCTGCAGAAGTAGTAAATGACGACACCCCAATTGGCAGACCTGGAACCGGAGAGGATATTGCAAGAGTGATCTCGTTTCTTATCGATAAAAATTCAGATTTTATCACAGGAAGCATCATTTCCGTAACCGGTGGAAAGGATGTTTTAGGAAAGGCATTTAGAGATTAATTCAAAAAAAGATGGGGAATCTGAAAGTTCCCCATCTTAGCTAAATTATGCACCTAGTTGCTTAAGTGGTTTTCTTTGAATAAGCACAAGCCTGCTAGATAAACAGATTGCCCCAGCAGCTAAACCGGTAATTAAACCAATCCAATAACCGAATGCTCCCCAGTTCGTGAAATTTGCCAGAAAATAACCGAAAGGAAGACCAATGACCCAATAGGAAATTAAGGTCATAATAAGGGTAATATTGACATCTTTATATCCCCTCAAAGCCCCTTGTACTGGTGCTTGAATAGCATCTGATAGCTGGAAAAAGATTGCATAAATTAAGAATTGAGCGGTAAGATTTATTACTTCAGGGTCATTTGAGTAAATACCAGCGACCTCTGAACGGGTAAAAAATAATAATATTCCACATAGGGTAGCCATTATTACGGCAATGGATATACCAATCCAGCTATATTCTTTCGCATCCTTATATCGCTTAGCTCCAGCTTCAAAACCAATAACAATCGTTAAGGCCATAGAAACACTTAGTGGAACCATATAAAGGAGGGATGCAAAATTTAATGCAGCTTGGTGAGCAGCAATGGTTGCCGTAGTAAACTTACTCATAAACAAGGTAACCGCAGCAAATATACTCGTTTCAAAGAAGATGGCAAAGCCAATAGGAATTCCGATGACAAGGATTTCCTTCCATTTAGCAAAAGAAACAGCATAAAGATTCCGGAAAATTCCAAATGAAGAAAAGGGAACAGCTTTATGGACGATAATAAAGGCAATAATGCAGAGTAGCCAATAGGTTATAGCCGTTGCATACCCTGATCCTACACCGCCAAGCTCAGGAAATCCCAGTTTCCCAAAAATCAGCAAGTAATTAAAAATAATATTAATTGGCAAGGCCATTAGAGTTATAAACATCGATACACGAGTTTTCCCTAATGCATCGATAAATGAACGGAGTACACTGTATACGAATAGTGGAACCATCCCATAGCTTAAAGCTACTAAAAAGCCATGTGCCTTCAAATGCACGATTTCCTCTAGGTTCATTGCATTAAGAATCGGGTTAAGTGCAAGACCCCCACAAATTAGTACAATAATGGACATGACCACAGCAAGATAGACCCCTTGAAGGACAGAAAAGGCTACTTTATCTTTTTTTCTTCCCCCAATGAGCTGCGCTACAATAGGCGTAATCGATAATAAAATTCCGCTTAGCCCCGTAAAAACAGGCATCCAAAGTGATGAACCGATTGCAACTCCTGCTAAATCCTTTGAACTATAATGCCCTGACATCATCGTGTCAAAAAAACTCATAGAATACATAGCAAGCTGTGTGATCAAAATCGGAATTAATATCGTTAACAATTGCTTTAATTTATCTTTTTTGGTGAATGTTTGATTCATTATTGATTCCTCTTCCAATTTTAGTTCAAAAAAGAAATTATATCATATACCTAATCAATAATACCTTAAAAACATAGTGGAATGTGAAGTGTCATTAGTTTGGCATAATGATTTTTCAATTATGTGAAATTTTAAAAATCATGAATGAAAGAAGATCATTTTGCGAAATATATGTAATAAAGAAATGCCTTAATCTTGGGTATAAATAAAGGAGTGGAAAAATATGAGCTTTAATTTAAATAGAATTAATCCTAATCAGACACAGGTATTGTTTTATGATGGTCGTTTTGAAACACTCACGAATGAAGAATTAGAAGAACTAATGGGACAAATGGGAATAAGTGAAAAATCTGATGAAATGGATTCAACAATCACAGACTAAACAACAAATTGAATTTAGCCATATTAAAAAGCAAAAAGCCAACGGTCTCTCCATCGGCTTTTTGCTCTTATTATGCTTCCATTAAATGTGTTGACTCTTGACCTGATGAAGTTCTATGCCGCAGAACTTCAAATGTATATAAATCTTTAGGAATCTCATACAAATTATAAGCGATGCCAGTCGCATTCAGCTGATCATAAACCAATTTTCTTGATTCATTGGCAAAAAGTACATATGGAAGCTTTTCAGCTGCCTTTTGTGAACGTATATTTTCTTTTCTAATCCGCATAAAAATTGTTTCAATGCCTATTTCATAAAAGAGCTCGTGAAAGAAAGCGTCCTTTGCTAATTTATTGTAGCCCATGCCATGATATGGCTTTCCTAGCCAAGTGCCTAAAAAGCCAGCATTGTCTTCAATATCAAACAAATTAATCGTTCCAATCGGAGCTCCCCACTCATCTAGTATAGTCCGTGAAATGATTTCACCACGTTCTTCAGCTTCGATCGTTTGCTTAGTCATAAAGACAAATTCATCATAACAATAAGCTTTTTGGCGCACAAAAGGGAAGACGTCTGGATGTGTCATTAAGTCATACAAACTATGGCATTCATGAAAATCACGTTTCTTGAGCAAGGTTATCCCTCCAATTAGAGGACAGTCCTTCTCCATGCCAAATAGAGATTACGGTCCACCCTCGAAATTTTTTGTATGTTGCTAAAAAATTTCGGGGTGGGAATCGAACCCACTAGAACCAGTATGACTGGTGGCGCACCATTTGCCTTCCCTATTCTATCGTTTCCGATATAATATTTATCTTACAAAATTTATAAAAAACTATTTTACTATCGTATAATACTAAAAAAAAATAAAAAAGGGAATAGGTATTTTGTGAATTTTTTTCAACAAGTTTCAACAGTAAAATCCTACAATTTTTTTATCGCAGATTAACGGGCTGTAAGACCCCTACTTCAAAAAGTTAAGTAAAACAAATATTTCTAAGTGGGGGATCA
>NZ_JBALNX010000052.1:47838-51218 GCF_036962035.1 Bacillus sp. JJ1773 | reverse complement strand
TCAGTGGGGGATGAAAGAAAACCCCCACTGATTGAAGTTTCACTTTACGACTCAGTATATTCGAAAACACCGTTTATCATCGTCCATTTTGGTTTTGCAAGAAAATGAAAGGGGTGATGACTCCAAAGGACTAAATCGGCATCCTTCCCGGGTTCAATACTGCCTAGCTGCTTGTCAACTCGGAGATTTTTTGCTGGAAGAATGGTTATTCCTTCTAAAGCCTTTTGTTCTGATAAACCTTCACGAACAGCGATAGCAGCGCATAAGTTCAAATATTGAATAGGTGTATAAGGGTGGTCTGTTGTGATGGATACTTCTACACCATGGTTTGTAAGTTCCTGATATGTTTTCCACGTTTTATTCTTAAGCTCCACCTTCGAACGTCTTGTTAAAGTTGGACCAACTGATACTTTTAAATGAAGGTCAGCTAATTCCTCTGCAATGAGATGTCCTTCTGTACAATGCTCAATCCTTAAATCAAGATTAAATTCCTCAGCAAATCGAACAGCGGAAATAATATCGTCTGCACGATGAGCATGAACCCGAACAGGGATTTCCCGATTAAGAGCTTGAATAATGGGAGCAGTCCGCAATGATTCAGGCTGATCAGTACTTGCAGCCTCATAGAATACTTCCCGAAGCTTTCCCATAATTCCCATTCTAGTGATCGAATCTTTATTTCCTTGGCTGTGAATTTGCTTCGGATTTTCGCCAAGAGCAATTTTCAATCCTGCGGTTTCCTGAACCAGCATTTTCTTAATATTCTTACCGGCTGTTTTAATAACAGAAGTTGTTCCGCCAATTACATTTGCGCTGCCTGGCATAATATGGGCGGTTGTAATCCCATATTTTACTGCATCGGAAAATGCAGGATCAAGCGGGTATACTCCATCCATCGCCCTAACATGAGGAGACAAGAGCTCAGCCGTTTCATTGGCATCATTTCCTGCCCAGCCTGTCCCTTCATCATACAGGCCAAGATGTGTATGAACATCAATAAATCCTGGGAATAAATAATGGTTATGACATTCGATGACATAAACATCTGGACCTGTAACATCTATTTTTCCTATTCCGGCAATTTTCCCGTTTTCAACTAAAACATCACCATAAAAAGCAGATGCTGTGACCGGGTAAACATTGGCGTTTTTCAATAATATTTTTGTCATGATATTCCTTTCTGGCATCAATCTTTTTCTATTTATTTTAACAACTATGATCATAATAAGGAACATTATTTAATATAAAAAACCGCACGGAGCGGCGAAGGAAGATTATTTCTTTTCTTGGCGTTTTTTATAAAAGAAGTAAATTCCGATCGATACAAAAGCTAGAATGATAATAGGCATCAGAAATGGCTTTGCATAGTCTTTAATATCTCTCCAATGGTCTCCTAGCTCCATTCCTAATAATAAAAATAAAACGGTCCAAGGAATTATGGCTGCTACAGTATATAAGGTGAAGGTTGACAAAGGCATTTTGGAAATGCCAGCAGGTATGGAAATCGCATGGCGAATAACTGGGACAAATCGCGCTGTAAAAATGACTCCTGTTCCATACTTTTTAAACCATTCCTCTGAAGCATCTAAATGAGACTTTTTGATCAACAGAAATTTACCATATTTATCAAGCACGGGCCTTCCGCCATAAACTCCAAGCCAATATAGAAAAAGCTGCGCAAATGTTCCCCCAATAACACCGGCGATAAGAGCACCCCAGAAATGAATTTTTCCAGTGCTTATTAAAAAACCCCCATAGCTCAATACAATTTCACTTGGTATTACTTCAACCATAAGGCCAAGAGCAATTCCAAAATAACCAAGCTGTGATAAAATGTCAAAAACAGAAAGAATGAACTCTTTCAATTTAAAAACTCCTTTATGACTTCAAATCGGACCATTAGAATATCCCTGTCATTTGAAGGATGATGATGGAGATGCCAAGAACCCAAACATAAACCGCAAAGATTTTGAGTGATTTTCTTTTTAGAAAATTAATCATCCAGACAACTGCCATATACCCAAAAATCGCAGAAGACAGGGTGGCGACAAATAAACTTCCAAAGGAAATGGATTCTGTACGGCCTGAAAGCATCTCCCCAAATTGAAGAACAATCCCACCTGCTATCGCTGGTATAGACAATAAAAATGAGAAATAGGCAGCTGTCTCTCTATCCAGTTTTCTAAATAACCCTGCTGCGATCGTGAGGCCGGACCTTGAAACAGCGGGGAAGATGGCCGCTGCTTGAAATGTGCCGATAAATAAAGCATCTCCATAGGAAATACTCTCCATTTTCTTTGCACCATTACGAATTCGATCAGCAAACCAAAGAATGATCCCAGTGACTAAGAATTCCCAGCCAATCGTAACTCCAGTCTTTGAGATGGAGTCAAATAAATCACTAAATAAAAAGCCAATGATTACTGCAGGAATCGTTCCAATGACTAGCAGCATCGAAAGCTTGCCAAAAGGATTTTTTATAATTTGAAGAAGTTCGTTTTTATATACAACAAGCACAGCAAGCAATGTCCCGACATGCAGCATCGTATCTAGAAAAAGTCCTGCCTCATCCAAACCAAATAAGTGCCTCCCTAAATACAAATGCCCTGTACTTGATATAGGAAGAAATTCGGTAAAACCCTGAATTATTCCTAGTATAAAGGCCTCAATCTTTGACATCAAATGGCATCACCCTTTAAACAAACTTACAACCTATTGAATAAAATTCTTTTGCCATTAGGCAATAGGGGTTGTCATTACAAATTGTATTCATCTTGTCCTAAACAAGAACTGAAAATGAAATCTAGTGGTCAGGTAAATAAAAATGTGTGAAATAATGTGAAACATTTTTGCTTCTAAGGCGTAAATAGTAACGTAAGAGGAATTATAGTTATTGTTCTAGACTTCTTCAAAAATTTGAAATGGGGGATTAAATCATGCCATCACAGGATGAAAAATTATTAGCGACAGCCATTTATGTAACAAGTTTTTTTACAACCATCGTTGGGCCGCTTATCATTTGGTTATTAAAGAAAAACGAATCATCATTTATTGATAATCATGGGAAAGAATATTTTAACTTTGTCATTTCCTATGGAGTTTACGCCCTGATCAGTGGAATCTTAATGATTATTCTAATCGGATTCGTCACAATATGGATTGTAGGTGTACTTGGATTTATTTTTACGATTGTTGCTGCTGTAAAAGCATACGAAGGAAAGGAATACCGTATTCCTTTAGTATTTAGAATTCTTAGATAAAGTGAAACTTCAATCAGTGGGGGTTTTCCGTAACACAGGATGTGTTAGTGCTACACTTGTTCGGGACACAGCGTTCTAGTCGGCCTCAGGTCCCCGCTGATTGTTAGTTGCGGCCCACAG
>NZ_JBALNX010000052.1:0-47777 GCF_036962035.1 Bacillus sp. JJ1773 | reverse complement strand
TTAGTCTGTGTTCCTATAATCAGGCCTTTACGGGCTGTTGATCCCCACTTAGAAATTTTTGTTTTACTCAACTTCTTGAGATGGGGATTTTACAGCCCGTTAATCTGCGATAATGCATGAAGTCTAGGGGATTATAAATCTCTTAGACTTTTTTTATTTTTTTTTGAACGAATTCTGAACATAGACGTCTTATAGCTGTAACAAAATAATGACTCACTTAGGGGGATATGAATCATGGAATTATTACAGGGCATTAATTGGGCAATTATTGCTCCCATTATTGTTATACAGCTTATTCTATTGGTGATTGCTGTTATTGATTTAGTTCGGATTGAAAAAACAAACGGGCCGAAATGGATGTGGGCCATTATCATCTTGTTTGGAAATCTCATCGGCTCCATTCTCTATTTTGTTGTTGGAAGGAGAAATCATTAATGTCTGATGTTGTCACTGTCAAAGGACTAAAAAAAGCCTTTAAAGACCTTGAAGTCATTAAAGGATTGGATTTTACGTTAAGAAAGGGAAAATGTATAGCTTTACTCGGAGCAAATGGTGCCGGAAAAACGACCACCTTGCAAATGCTTTCGGGCTTAATGATGCCGACCTCAGGCAGTATCGTATTTGATGGGCTTGAAAAAGGGGCGGATTTTCGAAAATGGATTGGGTATCTTCCTCAGCATCCTGTTTTCTATGAATGGATGACGGGCAGGGAGTTTCTGGAATATGCAGGGAGATTAGCTGGATTACAGAAAAGTGAATCAAAAAAAAGGACAGATGAGCTTCTTGAAATGGTCGGTATTGCTGAAGCAAAGAACCGCCGGGTTGGCAAGTACTCTGGAGGAATGAAGCAGAGGTTAGGGATTGCACAGGCCATTATTCACAAGCCTAAGCTAGTTATGCTCGATGAACCTGTATCTGCTCTTGACCCGTTTGGCCGCAGAGAAGTGCTTGAGCTGCTTGAAAAGCTGAAAAAGGAAACGACCATTCTTTTTTCTACACATATTTTAAATGATGCAGAAGAGGTTTGTGATGAAATTCTGTTTCTGCATAATGGGGAAATAATAGAATCGGGAACGATGGAAGAGCTTCGGGATAAACATCAGCAGGCTAAGATTGAGCTGGTATTTCGAGGGAAGGCTGATGAATATGCACAGAATTTTTCCAGCTTAACATTATCTGTTTCAGTAGACGGGAACATAATCAGTATTGTATCTGATGATGTCGAAAGGACAAAAAGGGCTGTTCTTAAAGAGATAGTCGAAAACAACTTACCCTTGCTTAAGTTTGAGATTAGCAGAACAAGTCTAGAGGATGTATTTATGAAGGTGGTGCAAAAATGAACCAATGGGTGACTCTTTTTAATAAAGAAATGGTTGAAATGTCGAGAAATTTCAAATGGATTTGGGTTCCAATTGTATTTATTTTACTCGCAGTTAAGGAACCATTAACAGTGTATTTCATGCCTCAGATCCTTGATGCCGTTGGAGGATTGCCTGAAGGGGCTATCATTCAGCTCCCAGTACCATCTGCGTCAGAGGTTATGGTCTCAATACTTAGTCAATTTAATACTTTAGGTGTTTTAGTCATTGTTTTAACTTCAATGGGCATGATCGCTGGAGAGAGAAAGAGCGGTGTAGCAGGTCTAATTTTGGTAAAACCAGTTTCCTATACATCTTTTATAACGGCAAAATGGGCGGGTGCCATGCTTTTATTATGGGTTTCTTTTTTTGCAGGGTATCTTGCATCATGGTATTATGTCGTCATTTTGTTTGAAGCAGTTCCTTTTGCTGATTTTATGCAGTCTTTCTTTTTAAATGGAATCTGGCTGTCCTTTGTATTAACGCTTACTGTTCTTTTTAATTCAATCATAAAATCCCCTGGGGCTGTTGGTTTTGTCTCACTTATAGTTATTATATTATTGAGTATTTTTAATACTATATTTGCAAATTGGTTAGATTGGAGTCCTGTTCAGCTTCCGGCCTATACAAGTCAATTACTATTTTACGGGGGAGCTCCTAAAGAGACATTCCCATCTTTAATCCTTTCAATTGTTGCTATTATTTTAATGCTTGCAGGAAGCATTCGTATATTTCGAAAAAAAGAACTTGCTTAAGAACCCAAGATTTTGGGTTCTTTTATTTACCTACTATAGTCATTTTTATTATTGCTGCATATTCCCTAATAAAAAGTGTTGTTTTTACGACTGCTGGTGTTTCAGCAGCTAAAGGATAACCTTTTATTTCTACCTTTTCGGCTAGTTTAAGAGAACGATATAGGTGAAAGTCATTGCTGACAATAACTGCCTCATCAATATCGTATAGGTCTTTCGTATACTTTAAGTTTTCGTATGTAGATGTTGAAAGCTCTTCTTTGAGAATGCGGTCTTCGCTAATGCCCTGTTCAATAAAAAAACGCCTAAGTGCTTCTGCTTCAGTAATATTTTCTCCATTTCCTTGCCCTCCAGTTACAATTACATTCGTTTCGGGATTCTCCTTTAAATACTCTAATGCCTTTTTGGCACGGAAAAGTAAGCTGAGAGACATTTCTTCTCCATTCACTTTAGCTCCAAGAACAATTAAGTATGGAACACTGTGGGGTGGAGTTTTTTTGGCAGTTTCCATCATTGATTGATGTATACCTATAATTATTATTAAAAGCAGGATGATGGCGGCACTAATTAAAATTAATATTTTTTTCATTTTTTCCTCCAAAGAACTCATGATTGCCGGAGATATTTAATAGATATAGAAAGAGACTCTATTAATTTAGCATATAAACACAATACTGGGAATGAATTTCCTGCTGGATATGTTGGGAGATTTGGTTATGAATATTCAAGAATATTATAAGAAATCAGCTATGATATCATTAAATGCCAGCCTTGCCTCATTAGTGCCTCCTATTTTGTTGATCCTTTATGTAATCATTATTGAACCAAACAAGAATATAGTTCTAGTGATTATTCCTTTTTTACTTTATAGCCTTATTTGCTATCATTATTATTTATTAAACAATCTGCGTTCTAAGGAAATTTCGAGTGTGCAAAATCATTTAAATGATGGTCATATATTTGATAAGGAACAGGTGGTGATTACTTTTCTGCCTGCTCCTACCTTAAGAATGCAAATGTTTGATATAAATGGGAACTTGCTCGGAGAAATTAGGGATAGGCAATTTTGGCCGTTTCGATGGTTTTTACCTTATTTCCTAGACGGGGTTATCGAGAAAAGGTATGGACTTTATGATGGAACAAACCAATTAATTGGATGCTTTATTTTAAAGAAAAAACAGATAGAAATAGCGGATTCCAATTTTGAGGTCCTTTCAACTTGTATTTGCAAGCCAACTAATAAAAGCTTTACTTTCACTTTTGAAAATGAGAAAAATACGATTTTAGTTAAGCGATCCTTTCAATTTATGGATATTAGATTTTTCGACCGTAACTTAATAACAATAGGCAGGCTGCGTAAAGGCTGGATGCCACTAGAATTGGGAAATCGATTTAAAGATCCTAATACGCCAATCCTTACTTTTGAACAACCAATTTCCGCAGAGGACAAGCTTTTGACGTATGCGATTTTAACTAAATTATTTCAGTCGACCAATCACTAATTCTCCACATAGCATAGCCCATGCAGATAAATGGTTTCTTATAGGCTAATATAGTATATTAATCAATAGAGATTTTGCATCAAGATATTAGTTATGAGGTGTAGCATGAAAAAGTTTCTGCTAATTGTGGGCATAATCGTACTGTGTTTATTTATTGTTGATAAAATGATTCTCAAGGATAAAGGGATTGTAACGAACTTTAATCAGAAATACGATAAGATAGAAAATCCTGAAACTATTCAAACTGGTATAGAGGAAGGCAAAAGGGCACCTGATTTTACCCTTTCGGATTTAAATGGGAATATAGTAAAGCTTAGTGATTATAAAGGGAAAAAGGTGCTGTTAAATTTTTGGGCAACTTGGTGTCCTCCTTGTAAGGCAGAAATGCCGCATATGGAAAAGCTGTATAGCAAATATAAAAATGATGGATTTGAAATACTAGGTGTAAATGTGACGACATCTGAAAAAAACAGAAATGATGTTGATCAATTTGTGGACGATTATCAATTAACCTTTACAATTCCGCTTGATGAAAAAGGACAGGCATTTAGTGATTACAGCATTATGGTCTACCCATCAAGCTTTTTTATCGATTCAGATGGTATTATTCGTAAAAAAGTGTTAGGTGCAGTTGACGAAGAGGCGATGGAAAAACTAATTCAACGCTTGCCTTAAAAGAAGAGATAAAGATTTATAAAACTGCATTGCTAATCATTTGCAATGCAGTTTTACTCATTTTTCATTAATATTTCTGCTAATTTCGCTTTAATTCGCCGTTTTCGATAGAGCATCATTCCAGCTTCAGCAATATCATTCACTGCAGAGCGGTTAATAAAGGCACCGAATAAAAGACCCGCGATAGGGATCATTTGAAAGAGTTTCTTCCAGCCGATTTGATCCCTATAAGTAAACACAACCTCTCGCCATCCTTGAATTTCTGAAATCACTTCTCTTTTGGCACTATCATTTGGCGAATCGATTAAGGATAGCTGTTGCAGGATCGCCTTTTTTTCAACGATATCAGAAGATACGAATTGCAGGACTTTTACCATATACATTCTTTCTTTTTTATCTTTTGGATCATATCCATAGCAAATAGCGATGTCCTGAAGGGTCTTTAACTGGATCCCGAGAAGAAGGGGAATATCTAGGGACAAGGTTAAAATGCCGCCAACCCCTGTGCTCGCTCCTTGAACAGTAGCCAGACGTTTCCGATTGCTCGTCAGTTTTGTGACGGCAACATCCATTTCATTGATAGCAATCAAATGGACATCCTCTAAATGATTGATTTGCTTATCGGGATAATATGACTTTAAGGAGGAAACGGAGCTTAAATACCGTCCTCCAGATTGAATATATTGGCCAAGCTCATCAAGGATGACCCCGATTTTCTTCTGTAAAAAAGCGGGTGTGAACTTGTCCAAGAGCTTAAATGGCAGTCTGCCGAGTTTTTCCCAAAACCATAAGTCATTTTGCGCCTTTTCCCAGTCTTCACTCTTTTTTAATTCAAGCAGTAATTGTTCTTTTGTTTCCATTTAAACAAAATTCCTTCCCGTTTTAGATAAATACATATACGTGAAATCAGTAGAAAAGTTTCAATTTGTTTCAGCCGAATGTCTTTAAAATTGTATATTTATATAACTCATGTTACTATTTCTTTAAATCGAATAATATTCCTTCGGGGCAGGGTGAAATTCCCAACCGGCGGTGATGAGGATAGATCCTCTTAGTCCGTGACCCGGTTTCAATATTGAAAACGGTGGATTTGGTGTAAATCCAAAGCCGACAGTTAAAGTCTGGATGGGAGAAGGAATGGACAAAATTGCGTAAAAAAGACTTTTCTTTACGCTTATTTTGCTATGTTATTATGCCCCGTACATCAATTTGTACGGGTTTTTTTCTGGAGAGATTTAAATGAAAGGAGTCAATTAAACAGGAGATGCAGGTTCATAAAAATATGGAATTTGTCTTAATGATGGATCGATCGACTAGTGGACAATCTAGTCTGTATTCAAAGGTTGGAGCGGTTGTTAAGATTAGGGAAGCACTTGGACTTGGCGCCCATTTAAAGGCGGGAGCGGCTCATGCTATAAATAAACTATATTATCACGATATCAAAACGAAACCCCCGTATGTAATGTTAAAGGTAGCTGTACCATTTAATGGGGAAATGGCCGCAAAAACAGATGGCAGCAAATTGATAACCTCTCCAGAGTCCAGTTTAGATGTTCACCAATTAAGACATGAAAAAGATATCATCCTGATAAGTGTCAATACAATTATTTATGATAATCCACATTTAACCACCAGACTGCCCCAAGGTGGAAAAAATTCCATTCGATTTGTGTTAGACACGCATTTGCGTACGTCTTTAAAAAAAGAAAATATAATTTGAGATCAATCTGCACAAATAATTATTTTCTCTGGAAATGAAGTAGGTTCGAATCGTGCAGATGCTTTTCGCGACCCTCTAAAGGAGGAATCTGAATTATGTTTACAGGAATTATCGAAGAGTTAGGTACCGTAAAAAGTGCCGCTGCAATCGGAAACACCATTATATTAACGATTAAAGCTTCTAAAATTCTCCAAGATCTTCGGTTAGGGGATAGTATTTCTGTCAATGGCGTTTGTCTTACTGTGACAGAGTTTAATCATGACGGCTTTTCAGCAGATGTTATGCCGGAGACGTTTAAAAGTACTTCCTTGTCATCATTAAAGGATAGGACAAAGGTTAATCTCGAAAGAGCCATGGCTGCAAACGGACGTTTTGGCGGACATTTCGTGACTGGCCATGTTGATGGTACAGGAAAAATACTCAAAAAGACAGTAAATGAAAATGCTATTTATATTGAAATATCAGTGCCTAGTTCCTTTAGCCATTTGCTCTTAATGAAGGGGTCCATCACTATTGACGGCACCTCGTTGACTATTTTTGGAGTAACAGAAAAATCGGTGACAGTTTCAATAATTCCTCATACTGCAAAGGAAACGGTATTAGGACTTAAGCAAGTTGGAGAAATTGTTAATCTTGAGTTTGATATGCTGGCCAAATATCTGTATTCATTCATGACGAAGGAACAAATTAATAAGGCAGAGAATGCAGGGATTTCTGAAGACTTTTTAAAAGAAAACGGTTTTCTTTAATTTTTTTTCAAACTAAAAAGGCAGCAGGAGGTAAAGTATGTTCAGTGAAATAAAGGCAGCATTAGAAGACTTGAAGGCAGGAAAAGTCATTATTGTTTGTGATGATGAAGATAGGGAAAATGAAGGAGATTTTCTTTCAATTGCCGAGTATGTAACCCCAGAGACAGTCAATTTTATGGCGAAAGAAGGAAGGGGACTCATCTGTACTCCGATTTCTGAAGGGCTTGCTCAAAAATTAGATCTTCTTCCAATGGTAGAAAGAAATACAGACAGTCGCGGCACAGCCTTTACTGTATCAATCGATCACAAAGAAACAACTACTGGAATAAGTGCTTTTGAGAGGGCATTTACAATTGAAAAAATGCTGAAAGATGATGCACATCCGGATGAATTTAATCGCCCTGGCCATATCTTTCCTTTAATTGCAAAGGAAGGTGGCGTATTAAGAAGAGCGGGACATACGGAAGCAGCTATTGATTTGGCACGTCTCGCCGGTGCAAAGCCTGCGGGTATCATCTGTGAAATTATGAAGGATGATGGAACAATGGCCCGTGTAAAGGATTTAGAGATCATCGCCAAAAAAATTGACTTAAAAATGATTACGATTCAACAGTTAATTGAATATCGACTAGAACATGATTCTCTTGTGAAAAGAGAGGCTGACATTCAGCTTCCGACAGTTTATGGAATGTTCAGAGCTGTTGGGTATACGAGTAATTTAGATGGAAAAGAACATGTTGCTTTAGTAAAAGGAGAAATTACTGAAGATGAGCCCGTCCTATTAAGAGTCCATTCCGAATGTTTAACTGGAGATGTTTTCGGTTCAAATAGATGTGACTGCGGACCTCAGCTTGAAGGCGCATTAGCCCAAATTGAAAGGGAAGGGAAAGGAATTCTTCTATATATGAGGCAGGAAGGCAGAGGAATTGGGCTCATTAACAAAATGAAGGCTTACGAACTTCAAGAAGAGGGATACGACACAGTTGAGGCAAACCATAAGCTTGGATTTGGCGATGATTTACGTGAATACGGAGTTGGTGCCCAAATTTTGAGAGATTTAGGTGTAAAAAAAATGCGGCTCTTAACAAATAATCCGAGAAAAATTGCCGGATTGGCAGGGTATGGGTTAGAGGTTTCAGAACGTGTCCCATTACAAATGCCGGCAAAAACTGAAAATGAAGCATATTTAAAAACGAAACAAACGAAGCTTGGTCATTTATTAAAATTTTAACGGGAGAGATGAGCAATGAAAAAAGTAATTGAAGGACATTTAGTTGGGACAGGTTTGAAAATAGGAATTGTCGTAGGAAGATTTAATGAATTTATTACTGGAAAATTATTAACTGGGGCTGAGGATGCCCTTAAACGTCACGGTGTAAAGGAAGAGGATGTAACCGTAGTTTGGGTTCCAGGAGCCTTTGAAATCCCATTAACAGCCAAAAAGCTTGCTGAAGTCGGGGGATATGATGCGATTATTACACTAGGTACAGTTATAAGAGGTGCAACACCACATTTTGATTTCGTCAGTAATGAGGTTGCTAAAGGGGTTGCTTCAATCGGAATGCAGAGCGGAATCCCCATTATTTTTGGCGTGTTAACGACAGACACGATTGAACAGGCAATTGAACGTGCAGGTACTAAGGCTGGAAATAAAGGCTGGGATGCAGCGGTCGGAGCCATTGAGATGGGTAATTTATATAAACAGCTTTCCTTATAAAAATGATTGGAATATTCTGTTTCTCTATATAAACTGACATAAGAACAAATAATTTTTTCAATTATTGCATATTTCGACAAACTAACCGTAATCTTTTGTATACAATAGTGACAATTATATAATGCAGAATTGTCGGAGGGTAATATATGGAAGTTTTTGTAGCGAGGCAGCCAATTCTTACTGCAAATGAAGATGTATTCGGATACGAGCTTCTTTACCGCAGGAATCAGAAGGTGAATGCCTTTCCTGATGTAGATGGTGATCAAGCGACAACAGAACTTATCGTAAATAGTTTTTTAAATATTGGGATTGATAAGCTATCAAACGGTAGGCCTTGTTTTATTAATTTTACCGAAAAACTGCTAAATCTTAGACTTCCTACTTATTTTCAACCGCGTGATATAGTTGTTGAAATTTTGGAATCCATTGAACCAAGTGCTGAATTAGTAGAAATCTGCAAAGAGCTAAAGGGGCTGGGCTACCAGATAGCATTGGATGATTTTGTTTTCAATGAAGAAAATAAATATTCATATGAACTACTAAAGTATGCGGATTTTGTTAAAGTCGATTTTCTTTCAACTACAGCAGAAATGAGAGAGCGAATTGAATGGGTTGTTAAGTCAATGAATCTGAAATTAGTGGCAGAGAAGGTTGAAACTAGAGAGGTATTTGACAATGCTCGGAAAAGAGGCTATCACTATTTCCAAGGGTATTTCTTTGCTAAGCCAAGTATACTATCAACTCGTGATATTCCAGCTTATTTTCACTCTTACTATGAAATGATCCAAAACTTTGCAACTAATGAACCGAGTATTGATCGAATTACGGAACTGATTGAAAGGGATATTTCCCTATCCTATAAATTATTAAAATTAATTAATTCCCCTGCATTTAGACCTAAGCAAAAAATAAATTCGATTAAACAAGCAGTAGTATTGCTCGGTTTAATTGAATTGGAGAAATGGATATATGTTTTAGCTGTGCGGGAATCGACAATTGAGAAGCGAAATATATCTCAAGAAACCATTCAAATTAGTCTCACAAGAGCAAAATTGTGTGAAGAAATTGCAAAAATGAAAGTGAAAAGGGCGCCGTCATCAAGTTATTTTATGACAGGCATGTTTTCTATCATGGATTCGATTTTATCTATGCCAATGAGCATGATACTAAAGGAGCTTCCTCTTGAAGAAGAGATTTGTGACGCATTGAATGGTCAGTCCAATCAACTGAAGGATGTTTTAGATCTCGTTATTGCAGTGGAAACAGCTCGGTGGAGCATCATTAGTGAAAAATGCAAAGAATTGAGTATTGATGAAAAAGATCTATTTAAATTGTATGCAGAATCTTTAAACTGGTCAAATGACCTCGTATTAGAAGAAAAATTTTCACCATAAAGATGAAAACCTGCCATTAATTAGAAGGCAGGTTTTTTATTCCTTAAAAATTGCAATATAGGTTCAAAATTTTGCTTTTCTTTTGTTTCAAAATAGGTTTTGAACGGGTCACCATGTTGATTGACGCGCTTAATAATATTTGGTACTTGAAAGTCCTCTACTCTTAACGTTTTAACTACTTCCTCCCAATAAAGGGGTGCTGCCACAGTAGCCTCTTTTGTCCCGCGTGGTGAATAGGGGGAAATAATAGTTTTTCCTTCAGCATGCTGAATATAATCAACATAAAGCCGGTTTCCTCTATTCTTTTTCATACGCTCAATTGTAAAAGAATCGGGATCTTTTGATATTAAATATTCAGCTATAAATGAAGTGAATAATCTTGTGTCCTCATAGGAAAACGTATTTTCTGGCAAAGGGATATAGATTTGCAGCCCTTTATTCCCGGATATTTTCACAAAGCTAATCAATTTGAGCTGGTCTAGAACGTCTTTAATTAAAAGAGCAGCTCTAATAGCTAGACCAAATTCATTTCTTGATGGCGGGTCCAGGTCAAAAACAATTTCACTGGGCCCTTTACTGTAAATGGTTTGAAAAGGGATGTGAAATTCAAATGAGAGCTGATTCCCGAGCCAGAGCAACGTTTTTAAATGATTGCACACGATATAATTAATTCCTTCGGACATGTTCGTTTCTACAAATTCAGGCGCATATTCAGGACAATTCTTTTGATAAAAGGGGTCACCGAAAATACCATGCGGATAGCGGATCACTGTTAGAAGCCGATTTTTGAGAAAAGGAAGCATATAAGGAGAAATCTCTCTTAAATAATGTAAATAATCGATTTTCTGTATAGGTGGATCTTCCCATAATGGTTTATCAGGATGTGTCACTTCAATATCTGAAGGCAGGTTTTTCTGCTGCTGGATAAATTGTTCAAACTTACAATCCTTGGGCTTCAGATCAAAGCGAAATCTGTGAAAGTGGGGTTCTCTCATCTGTTTCTCATAAATTTCTAAGTATTTCACTTCAACACATATACCGGGTTCGACATAAAAAAATTGATCATCTTCATCCTTTTTATTAGCCTTAATGGTTTCAAATAGTGCCTTTTTTTCGTCCGGCTTCAATCCAAATAGAAATTGTCCAATTGGGTAAACCTGATCATTTTGAAAAACACCAGCATAAAAATAGCCATTCGTTTTATCATAAGCGGTAATGAAACAGGAAACATATTTCCAATTCTTGTATTTGATCCATAATGATGTTCGTTTCCCTTCCTCCCATTTATTCAATTCCTGCTTTGCGACAATTCCTTCACCATCATAAAGTGTAACCTTGTCCCAAATTTCTTGAAACGTATGATAAAAGGGAATTAGCTGCATGAGTTGTCTGCTGTTTTCATCCGGCTGGATAGGGAGTGAGCAATGTTTAAACAGTTCAGTTAATTTCCTTTTTCTTGAAAGGTAATCAAAATCCTTTAATGATTCTCCTTTTAGTTCCAATAGATCGAAAATCAGTAGATGACACGGTGAGGTGTTTGCTTTTTCTTCAATTCTCTTGTCTGACCTCATCCTCCCCCTCACTTGGATCTGTCCAAAATGAGCTTTAAATGCATTTTCTAGATAAACAAGTTCTCCGTCTAGTGTTATTGGAAGAAAGGGGCGAAATAGCTCTAATTTGGCATCTAGAAACGATTTAATTTCGGGAAAAATCGTTAGCAATGATTTACCATTTCTACTCTCTAAGGACATTTCATGCTGACTCCAATGTAAGATGGCACGAAATCCATCATATTTCACCTCATAAAGCCAATCCTTTCCTTTAGGGGCTTCAAAAGATAAACTAGGCAGCATTGGTTTGATCATTATCGAACATCCTTTCCTCACATCTAAACAAGTTAATAATTATAGAATTCCCTTTTTATTATTCGCTACTCCATTTCCAAAAGTTTAAGGGTATGAGTCTCTGCATTTCACACAAATTAAAGAAAAAGAAGAATGGAGTTTACTTATGCATACAATGTGGAAAGGAAGTATCAGCTTTGGTCTTGTCAATATCCCAATTAAGCTGCACGCAGCAACAGAGGATAAAGATATTAAGCTTCGGAATCTTCATAAAGAATGTCATTCCCCAATCAAATATGAAAAAAAATGCACGGTCTGTGACGTAGAAGTAAAGAATGAAGACATTGTTAAAGCATATGAATATACAAAAGGGAAATTTGTCGTTCTTGAGAATGACGATTTGGAAAAGCTGAAGAAGGAAAATGAAGATAAAGCCGTTGAAATCATGGACTTTGTCATGATGGAGCAAATTGATCCTATCTATTATGATAGAACCTATTATATGTCTCCAGGTGATGGAGGAGGTAAAGCTTATTCCTTACTCAGAAAGGCATTAGAGGATTCCGGAAAAGTTGGACTTGCGAAAATTATCATCCGTTCTAAGGAACAGCTAGCCGTTATTCGTGTTTATGAAAAAACCCTTGTCATGGAAACGATTCATTATCCAGATGAAGTTCGAAATGCCGTGGATGTTCCAAATGTGCCAGCAGAGGATAAAGTAACGAAAAAAGAAATTGATACGGCCATTCTTCTAATTGATCAACTTACAACAGAATTTGAACCGGCAAAATATACGGATGAGTACCGAACAGCTTTACTTGAGCTAATTGAATCGAAGCGAACTGGAAAAGAAATAGTCACTCCTACAGAAAAAGAGCCAGTGTCCAATGTGACAGACTTAATGGCGGCGTTACAAGCATCGATTGATAAAACAAAGCCTAAAAAACCGGCAGCCAAGAAAAAACGTGTGGCAACAAAAGCTAAGAAGGAAGCATAATGAATATCACTTACCGATTTTGTATTGAACAAAATCGGTTTTTTATCGCAAATTAATTGTTTTTGCTAATATAGTAATAATAAGGAAAAAAGTTGCGGATTATTACTATAGGGAGAGATGGAAAGTGGAAAAGTATATGTTATCTCTAGACCAGGGAACGACAAGCTCTCGTGCGATCATTTTTGACCAAAAGGGAGCCATTGTCCATATTGCGCAAAAGGAATTTAAACAATACTTTCCAAACCCGGGTTGGGTTGAGCATAATCCAAATGAAATTTGGGGGTCAATCTTGGCGGTTATTGCTGCAGTTCTAACAGAATCAGGTGTAAGACCTGAGCAAATTGCTGGAATTGGGATTACAAATCAGAGGGAAACGACTGTTGTGTGGAATAAAGAAACAGGCACTCCCGTATATAATGCCATTGTATGGCAATCTAGACAGACAAGCGATATTTGTGAACAATTAAAATCCCAAGGTTATGATGATCTTTTTCGTGAAAAGACTGGTTTATTAATTGATGCATATTTTTCAGGCACGAAGGTTAAATGGATATTAGATCATGTTGAGGGTGCCAAGGCAGATTCAAAACAAGGGAAGTTATTGTTTGGCACGATGGATACATGGATTATCTGGAAGCTTACAGGCGGGAAATGCCATGTAACTGATTTTTCCAATGCTTCACGGACACTTATGTTTAATATATATGATTTAATATGGGATGAAGATTTGCTCCGAATTCTTGATATACCAGATTGTATGCTTCCTAATGTTAGGCCTTCTTCTGAAATATACGGGCATACAGCAGACTCTCACTTTTTTGGCAGGGAAGTGCCGATTGCTGGTATCGCGGGGGATCAGCAGGCAGCCCTCTTCGGACAGGCTTGTTTTGAAAAAGGCATGGCAAAAAATACGTACGGCACAGGCTGTTTTATGTTAATGAATACAGGTGAAAAAGCTGTTCGTTCTGAGCATGGACTGTTAACAACTATTGCTTGGGGCTTAAATGGAAAAGTGGAATATGCTTTAGAAGGGAGTATCTTTGTTGCGGGGTCTGCCATACAATGGCTCAGAGATGGGCTAAGGCTGCTTAAAAATGCTAAAGATAGTGAGAAATATGCGAAAAAAGTTGTATCTACTGATGGTGTATATGTAGTTCCTGCTTTTGTTGGTCTTGGTACTCCTTACTGGGACAGCGATGTTCGTGGAGCTATATTTGGTTTAACAAGAGGAACAACGAAAGAACATTTCATCCGAGCGACTTTAGAATCTCTTGCTTATCAAACAAAAGATGTCCTATCCGCCATGGAAGCTGATTCGGGAATAAATTTAAAAAAACTGCGGGTAGATGGAGGAGTTGTGAAAAATAATTTTCTCATGGAATTTCAATCAAATATATTAAATGTTCCGGTCGAACGTCCTACCATTAATGAAACGACTGCACTTGGAGTAGCCTATCTAGCAGGACTTGCAGTTGGTTTCTGGAGAAGCCAAGAAGAAATTGCTGAGAAATGGGCAATTGATTGTTCTTTTTACCCCAATATGCTGGAAGAGAATCGAAATGACCTATATAACGGCTGGAAGAAAGCAGTTCATGCGGCGATGGCTTTTAAATAAAAGATCGAACATCCTCTCCTTATAGGAAACTTTACTGACTTTTGAAAAGGAGGATGAAATATTGATGTTTTCAAACAAAAACCGACACGAAATGATTAACAAACTGAAAAAGAATCAATTTGATGTTTTGATAATTGGCGGGGGAATTACTGGTGCGGGGATCGCTTTCGATGCCTCTTCTAGAGGGATGAAGACCGCTTTAGTTGAAATGCAGGATTTTGCTTCAGGCACATCAAGCCGCTCAACAAAGCTAGTACATGGCGGTCTTCGCTATTTGAAAAACCTTGAGGTTAAACTCGTTGCAGAAGTTGGGAAGGAACGAGCCGTTGTTTATGAGAATGGGCCACATGTCACAACACCTGAATGGATGCTTCTGCCGATTTATAAAGGTGGAACGTTTGGACGGATTAGCACTTCAATAGGTCTTAGAGCTTATGATTATTTAGCAGGTGTAAAAAGAGAAGAAAGGAGAAGGATGCTAGATGCTCAAGAAACGGCAGGGAAAGTCCCTCTTATTAAAAAGGAAGGACTTCAGGGTGCTGGATATTATGTAGAGTATCGTACGGACGATGCTCGTTTAACAATTGAAGTGTTGAAAGCAGCCTATGAAAAGGGAGCTGTACCAATAAATTATTCGAAGGCCTATAAGCTTCTTTATAATAATAATGAAGTAGCTGGCGTAATGGCAGTTGATCAGTTAACAGGAGAAGAGTACGAGATTAAGGCACATACAATTGTTAATGCTTCAGGGCCATGGGTTGACTTTATTAGGGACTTGGATGGTTCAAAAAAAGGAAAGACAATGCAGCTGACAAAAGGTGTCCATGTTGTATTTGACCAATCTAAATTACCTTTAGAGCAGGCTGTATATTTTGACACACCAGATAACCGCATGATTTTTGCGATCCCGAGAAATGGAAAAACCTATGTAGGAACAACAGATACTTTCTATAATCATGATCCTAAAAATCCAAAAATAACTATGAAAGATAGAGATTATCTCATCCATGCAATTAACGATATGTTTCCAGATGCAGGGGTGAGAGAAACGGATATTGAATCAAGCTGGGCTGGAGTTCGCCCATTAATCTCGGTAGAGGGGAAGGACCCTTCGGAAATTTCGCGGAAAGATGAGATATGGGAAGCTCCATCTGGTCTCATTACGATTGCAGGCGGTAAATTAACGGGATACCGTAAAATGGCAGAGACCGTTGTTAATTTACTTGCAAGAAAATTAATAGCGAAAAATAACAGATATTTTCTCGGCTGCATGACAAAGGCTTTGCCTATTTCTGGAGGGGATGTTGGAGGTTCTAGAAATTATAAAGCTTTCATCGAAGGTTTATCACGGGTTGGTATAGAAATCGGACTAACACAAGATGAGGCTTTTCATCTCGTTTCCATGTACGGGTCAAATGCTCCAATATTATTTAAAATGATTGAAACTGATAGCAGTAATAAAGCGGAGAAATATGAAATGCCAATTACTTTATGGGTTAAGCTCAAATATGCACTAGAATATGAAATGGCTTCGACCCCTTCTGACTTTTTTATAAGAAGAACAGGTGACCTGCTATTTGATATACATTCAGTAAGGAAATATCGAAAGCAGGTACACTATTATATGTCAGAATACTTTGGCTGGAGTGAAAAGAGGAAGCAACAATTTACTATGGAACTGGAGCAGGAATTAAACGATGCAACAACACCAGATGAATAGTAATTGGGTGTATGAATAGGCAAATTCATCAGAACATCCCGATCATCAACTAATAGCACAGCTTCTTTTCCCTTTTCGGTATTGGGTCTGTCTAGAAAATGAAAAACTAACTTCAGGACAGACTCTAATCTATTTCTCGTAGGAATCCATTAATTTCAATCTGAAATAGTATTTGACTTACCGTTTATTTTTTGATACAATAAATTATTGCTTATTTGAGGTTTACTCGTAGAGTAGTGAATATTGATGTAACCCAATACATCATTCGTTTGTTTAAGGTTCGGAATAAAAAATTATAATTGATCAATTAGCAGCTTATATGGCAATTTCTTCTTTAATCTTCTTCTGATTACCCGGAACATCTTCACTTCAGTTTTAAATTCTACAAAATGAAAAATCACAATTATTTTATTAATCTCAATAATGAACTGATTTTCTTAATACCTGATTCCCGCTGGCACGGTCTTGGAGCCGTAAGGATGGAAGAGAGGTAGGGCTTTCATTGTTTTAGGTGTTATACTAAGATTATGCGCTGAAGCATAACATAGTAAAGCCTCGAATAGGCCAAATAGTATAATAAATGTAATTTTTCCTTTTGTTATTGACAATATTAGGTTCCTCATTTATTATAAGGTTAACGCTGTAATGTTCGTTATATATATTTTTGGATAAGTGGTCGTAGCTACAATAAATTGTGGACGATTTTATTCCTCATTTATTGTGGGTACGATCTTTTTATGTTAAAGCCTATATATTAAAGACTTATAGTGAAACATATTTTTGGAGGTAATAACATGAACACAGGTAAAGTTAAATGGTTTAATGCAGAAAAAGGATTTGGATTCATCGAGTCTTCAGAAGGTCAAGACGTATTCGTACACTTCTCTGCAATCCAAACTGATGGTTTCAAAACTTTAGAAGAAGGCCAAGCTGTAACTTTCGAAATCGTTGAAGGTAACCGTGGACCACAAGCTTCTAACGTAAATAAAGCATAATATTGCTAGAAATGGAGTGGTGCATGTCATTCATGCATCACTTTTTTACGTTATTTTTTCTCCACTTTGTATATTCTTCATCCATTCCTCAAAAGAGAATCCATCCAACTTGCTTTTTAGGAATAATACTTTTCCTCATTTAATTGGAAAATACTTTAAAGATCATTTTTTATAATGGGAAATAAATTCTTATTTTAAAAATGTAAAAAAGAGATGCAAACTGGAAAACCTATTAACGTAGTTATTGTTTAATATAGATGATGACAAAAGTAAGTAGCGTAACGATCATAAGGAGGAAAAAATATTTTGACAACATTCTCAGATTTTAGCTTAAGTAATGAAATAGTAAAAGCATTATCAAATATGGGCTTCGAGGAACCAACACCTATTCAGGCTCAAGCAATCCCGATTGGTTTAGTGGGTAAAGACATGATTGGGCAGGCCCAAACTGGTACAGGAAAAACGACTGCATTCGGTGTTCCGCTTCTAGAACAAATCAATATTGAAGAAGGAATTCAAGGTCTTGTTCTTGCTCCAACTCGTGAGCTGGCAGTTCAAGTAGCAGAGGAATTAAACCGAATCGGTCAAGTTAAAGGTGTAAAAACTTTACCAATTTATGGCGGTCAGGATATCAATCGCCAGATTCGCGCTTTAAAAAACAGACCACATATTATTGCAGCTACGCCTGGAAGACTGATTGACCATATTGAAAGAAAAACGATTCGACTTAGCAATATTAAAATGGTTGTCCTTGATGAAGCAGATGAAATGTTAAATATGGGCTTTATTGAAGATATTGAAAGAATTTTAAGTGAAATTAAAGGAGAACGACAAACCCTCCTATTTTCTGCAACAATGCCTAGAAGAATTCAAACACTTGCAGAAAAGTTCATGAAGGATCCGGAATTAGTAAAGATTAAAGCAAAAGAAATGACAGTAAAAAATATCGAACAGCATTATATGGAAGTTCATGAGAAACAGAAATTTGATGTTCTCTGCAGTCTTCTTGATATTCAATCTCCAGACCTTGCAATTGTATTTGGACGTACAAAAAAGCGTGTGGATGAAGTCGTAGAAGGGTTAATTAAACGCGGATATTCAGCAGAAGGAATTCATGGAGATATCCCTCAAGCGAAACGTGACCAAGTTATTCGCCGTTTTAAAGAACAAACGATTGATATCATGGTTGCTACTGATGTGGCAGCAAGGGGTCTTGATATTAGCGGAGTTTCCCACGTATATAACTTTGATATTCCGCAGGATCCTGAGAGCTATGTCCATAGAATTGGACGAACAGGCCGTGCTGGAAATAAAGGACTTGCAGTAACTTTTGTATCTCCAAGAGAAATTGATCATTTGAAGATCATTGAAAACGTAACAAAGAGCAAAATGACGAAAAGTCCAGTTCCATCTTTCAAAGATGTACTAGCAGGCAATCAGCAGGCTACCATTAATCGCCTAATGGCTATTATTGAGAAAAATGACCATAATGATTATAAGCGTGCAGCCGAAAATTTACTCGAAGACACTGATTCTGTTTCTTTGTTGGCAGCGGCATTAAAATTATTAACTAAGGACATTGATGTTACTCCAGTTAAATTAACAGCTGTTGAACCGATACGTGTTAGAAAGCCAAGAACAGATAGAGGCGGAGATAGAAAACGCTATAATGACAGAGGCAGAAGCTCAGGTAGTGCTGGAAGAGACAGAAGAGACGGCAGGGAAAGAAGAAGAAACAGAACGACTAATAAATAATGCTAAACTTTAATCAGTGAGGGTATTACAGCCTTTTTATCTGCGATAAATTGGTAAATCTTTATTTTTCCATGTATTTCTTCAAGTGAATTTGGTTAAAATCCTAAATAATTACCCATAATAAGATTTGCAGGGTAATATATTCTGTCACTGATTGATATTTAGGAGGATTAAAATGGCAACAGGTAAAGTAAAATGGTTTAACGCAGAAAAAGGTTTTGGTTTTATTGAGGTTGAAGGTGGAGAGGATGTATTTGTACACTATTCAGCTATCCAAAGTGAAGGCTTCAAAAGTCTTGATGAAGGCCAAGAAGTTAATTTTGACATAGAAGAGGGACAACGCGGACCTCAAGCAGTGAATGTAACTAAAGCTTAACAAATGTAAAAGAGCCATATTTTTTATAGGCTCTTTTATTATTTTTTGTCTTTAGCTGGATAATTGGTCATAATAAAATGGAGTACGAAAGAAGGGGGAAGAGCTGTGAAGGAATTTACTGTTCAATTTCATAAGGAAGATCAAGTTGAAGCAATGAAAGTTCAGAAATTAAGTGAAGAAGATTTTGAAAGATTAACCGAGGGTGGAACAAGACATTTATTTGAATTGGACACAAATATTGGATTTTTTATTTTCTTCGATGCTATTGATGGCAGTGGCAAAGAATCGTATATGGTCCTTCAATACGAAGAAGAGAATGAAGACCCAAGTGCATGCTATGCTTTTGAATTAAAAGACTTTTATCAATTTGCTGCATTGCACTTAAATGATTTAGAGTTCCAGGAAGAGAATGAAAGCGATGAAGACGAGGAAGAATATAGTCCAATCCATCATTTAGCGCATTTGATGTATCATATCGCTGAAGACGGGAAAGATATTCAATTATAAAAAAGTTTGAGAGCAGGGGCGTGCCCTGCTCTCATTACTTACAGATCTTCTGCTTCTATGTAATGATCCGTGCAAAATTTTGAGATTAGTTTCTCTTCTTCCTCATCTAATGCATAGTCTAATATTTGACCTGAACTTAAAAAATGATAATTTAAAATGCGATAGTCATCTTCTTTCTTATAAAACAAAACTCGAAGCTGTAATCCATTCTCATCGTATAAATCATCATCTTCATCCACGGCAATATCTAAAAAGAATTCGTAACGTTCTCCCAATAAAATTCCTGTAGGATCTTTTAGCAGCTCTACTGTATAACTTGTAATTTCCATAGGTTTCACCCTTTCTTCATCAAACCTAAATCTAGTTAACGAGAACATTATACACCTTACCCGATAAAAAGAAATAGTATTACCATTTCTTAAAAAAAGTTTCTACATTCAAACAAATTGGACCTAAACTTGTTTAAAAAGTATGTCATTTGACCTTTTGACTGTTAAGGAAATTTATGTTATACTAATTGAAGAGTTTATGAATGTATAAAGTTTCCCATAAATCACTTGTTATTTAGAGTTGGTAAGTATTTTCCCTTTATTTAACAGGTGTTTTTATTTTTAGGGAAAAATAGGGGTCTACCCTTTGGGAGGTGCCTTAATATGGCAATGGGATTTGGGAGAAAAAACACAGAAGAAATCAAAATGGAAGAAGTAAAGGTTTGGGAATGCACGTCAGATTCATGTAATTGCTGGGTCCGAGATAATTTTAAGAGCAGTCAGCAGCCTTCTTGTCCAATTTGTAAGAGTGAAATGAAAGAGGCAATAAGGGAGCTTCAAGTAGTGAATAACAATAGTATTTATTCCAATAATTAATATAATGGGGGGCGATCTTTGATCGTCCTCTTTCTTTTTGTATAGGTTATCATAACATGAACAAAATAATGGAAACTAAAATAATTTGGAAGTGAAGTGGGTTTGGCAAACTCTTTATGGTATTTTTCCTTAGTTTTCATAAGTCTAATCATCTTTATATTTACATATAAGAATTCGAATCATTTTCGAAAAGATTTAGCTGTTTATTTTTTTGCTGCGGGTCTTTCATTTTTTGGGGAATTTGTCGTGCTTATTCTTCTGAATTCATACGGTTATTATCCTCATGTTTTCAAAGAGATTTGGCCCGATGATATATTTGGTTCCTTAATTTCTCAAGGAGTTATTATTCCGACAGTGCTAATGTCCATAGCGGCATTTCGGTTAAGGACAAAATGGATTATACTGATCATTTCTCTTATTGCATTAATTGAAGAACTGTTTTTAAGGCTTCGTATTTACGAGCATAATTGGTGGAAAACGTGGTATACGATTATTTTGCTTTTGTTAGCTTCCTATATCATGAAATGGTGGAGAAGAAAATTAAATGATCCTTCCATTCCTATAAAATTTTTAACGATCTATATGTTATTTAATATTATTCTTCATACGATATCTTTTTTTATGTCATTGGTTCTCAAACTTAGCTGGTATTCCATGGGGTTGTTTGAATCGATGTATAAAGATCATACGATCTTAAAAATGATCATAGATATCACCATGGCGATCCCGTTAACGGCGATCGTTCTATTTTCATATAAGTATTTAACGTTGATTGCTCTTTTTATTTTTATGATCATTTTTGATTTAGTCCAAATTAAAATGGGATTGCTTCATGTTATCGATTACAATTCAGTCATTGCGTTCGCGTTCATAAAATTGTTCGTAATTTCTATTGTTAAAAGGGTGAATGATTACCTCTTTCCAATGGAGAAGGATTATATTTAATAGGCATAATTTTCTCTTCCCAACAAAAAATATAATGATTAATATGAAGGAGTGATAACAATGGATGTTATACGTGTAAAACAAATCCTTTCATCATCAGCAGATATTGAAGTCACATACAATGGTGCATCTGTGTGGATTGATCAGTTAAATGAAGATGGGAAGACAGCTACTGTACATTTAAGAGGACCACTTGAAGAAAGATCAACTGTAGAAATTACAGAACTTCAAGAATAGTAATAGACAACCACCCTAAAAATTTAGGGTGGTTGACTATTTATTGGGTCCTATAAAATATAATATCATTGGTTTTAACAGCATGGTTTATTAGAATAGAGATGATCCAGCAGAAAGAAGGTGGAACAAATGAAAACTATACTTGTTGCTGATGATGATCAGCATGTCCGGTATTTAGTGAAAGAACTATTAATGAAAGAAGGGTTTCAAGTTATTGAAGCGGCAGACGGTACAGAGGCTTTGAAACGGCTTCATAATCAAATTTGCGAATTAGCAATCGTTGATATAATGATGCCTGTTATGGATGGGTATAAATTAACTGTGGAAATACGAAAACATTTTGATATTCCGGTTGTATTATTGACTGCAAAAAGTCAAATTGAAGATAAAGAAATAGGCTATCTTTCAGGTACAGATGATTATTTAGTAAAGCCTTTTGAGCCGAAAGAGTTAATATTTAGGGTAAACGCCCTTTTAAGAAGATATGGAAAAGCAATGGAATCAAATATTAGAATTGGTTCAATGTTAATTAATAAAAAAAGCTATGAAATCGAGGTTAATGGAAAAACATTCATATTGCCGCTTAAAGAATTTGAACTGATGTATTATTTAGCTTCAAACCTTAATCAAGTTTTTAGTAGGGGGCAATTAATTGAACAAGTATGGGGAATGGATTATGAGGGGGACGAGCGGACTGTTGATGTCCATATTAAGCGTTTAAGGGAGCGCTTTTCAAATACATCAGATGATTTTTCAATAAAAACGATTAGAGGTATTGGGTATTCGCTGGAGGCTCAAAAATGAAATCCCTTTATTCTAAGTTTGCCATTACTACGATTTTAATCATGCTAGCAAGCGGAATCATTTCTTTTTTACTTTCAAATGTTTATTATCAATCCTATTTAAAAAATCAGAACGATCTTAAAATGACTAATATTGCATTGGAGATTACTAATTTTATTCAACTGCAGAATCAAATAAATATGGATGAATATTTTGAACATCTCGGTTCGATTGGCTATCAAATTTTTATTATCGATGAAAATGGAAATAGACGATTCTTCGGTGCACCATTTAGAACTGAAAACCTTTCGGATGAGCCAGTGGAAAAAGTGCTCAATGGGGAAGTTTTCCATGGAATTGCTAAGTTTCCGCACAAAACCTTTGTGACGGGTTTCTTTGCTAATGAGCTTACGAATACAGTTGGGGTCCCCTTAATATATGAAGGCGAAAGATACGCATTGTTTCTTAGACCAGATATAAAGCTCTTATTCAATGAAATGCATCGGATGTTTGGATGGCTTGTTGTGGGGATGGTTGTGTTTACTATCCTATTAGTATTAATCAGTACAAAGTATTTAATAAAGCCTATTTCCAAATTGAATACAGCAACGAGCTTGATAGCAGAGGGGGATTTTGGCATTAAGCTGAATATTAATAGGCAGGATGAAATAGGGGATCTAGCTGCTAGTTTTCAAACGATGGCTGGCAAATTAGAAAAAGTAAATGACGCACGCAAGGAGTTTATTTCTAACATTTCACATGATATTCAGTCACCTCTCTCTAATATCAAAGGGTATTTAAAACTATTAAAGAGCGCTGAATCAACAGCTCAGCATAAAGAATATTTTGATGTAGTTGATTCTGAAGTGAATCGGCTATCCTATTTAACTAAGCAGCTGCTGTTGCTATCATCACTTGACAGTCAAAAGGATTTGCTTGATAAAAAAGATTTTAATTTAAGTGAACAATTAAAGACGGTTATACGTCAGTACCAGTGGATATTAAGTGAAAAAGGATTGATGATTAGCTATTCACTGCCTGATGCATATTTGCATGGGGATCACACCTTATTATACTCCGTTTGGGAAAACCTCTTAACGAATGCCATTAAATATAGTGAAGAAGACAGTGAGATTAACATTACATTAAATGATCAGCCAGACTGGATCGTGATAAGCTTTAAAGATCATGGAATTGGCTTACATTCAGAAGAGGTTGAAAGGATTTATGACCGTTTTTATCGTGCTGATACATCAAGGACTCGCACTATTGAAGGAACTGGGCTTGGGCTTTCAATCGTTCAATCTATTTTGGAAATTCATGATGGCGAAATTAAAGTGGAGAGCAAGAAAGGGGAGGGGTCTGTTTTTACAGTGAAATTACCAAAGGGTTAGATAATTATTGGCAAGGTGCTATGTGGAGCTGTGAAAGCTATAGCACCTTGTCATTTTTTTACAAAAATTCTTATATTAACATGTGGCAGCATTTTCTGAAACAAAATCAATCTCAAAGCCGAGATCTTTTAACATTTGATGATCCGCTGAACCTTCCTGTCCTGCAGTTGTTAAATAATCTCCAACAAAAATAGAATTTGCAGGGTATAGTCCAAAAGGCTGAAGGCTTCTCAAATTAACCTCACGCCCGCCAGAAATGCGAATTTCCTTTGTTGGATTAATAAATCGCATTAAACACAATACTTTCAGGCAGTATCTAGGATTTAGTTCCTTCGTTCCCTCAAGCGGAGTTCCGTCAATAGCATGAAGAAAGTTAACAGGGATGGAATCTGCATCAAGGGCTTTTAAGCTTCTGGCCATTGACACGACATCTTCTTTAGTTTCGCGCATCCCGATAATGACACCCGAGCAAGGAGAAATTCCGTGTTCTTTAACTAATTCAACGGTGTTTACCCGGTCTTCATATGTATGGGAAGTTGTTATGGATTCGTGGTGATTTTCGGATGTGTTAATATTATGATTATAGCGGTCAACGCCGGCTTCTTTAAGCATGGAAGCCTGTTCGGGCTTTAACAATCCAAGACATGCACATACCGTAAGATTGTATTTATCTTTAATTTCTTTAACAGCAGAAACAACTTGATCAATTTCTTTATTACTCGGACCTCTTCCGCTGGCAACAATGCAATAAGTACCAACATTCATATTAAAAGCTTGTTCAGCACCTTTAACAATGGAATCTTTATCCATCATTCGATATTTTTCAATTGGTGCAGTTGATACGCTTGATTGTGAACAGTAGCCGCAGTTTTCAGGGCAAAGCCCAGATTTTGTATTTATGATCATATTAAGCTTTACTTTATTTCCATAATAATGGTGGCGGATTTTATAAGAGCTTTGTAATAGATCTAGAAGTTCTTCATCAGGGCAATTTAATATGCTAACAGCTTCTTCATTTGTAAGCTCATATCCTTCCAATACTTGTTCAGCAAGATTCCTCCAATTCCTCATTAATTCTCCTCCTTTTGAATTTGATTATGAAGCCCGTTGAATTTTTCTAAATTGGCTGCGGGCAAAAACCTTATGCTCAAGTCGATTCGCCATGATTCCAGCACAAATGGCGAGAACAATATCCTTTGGCAATGGCACAACCATCCACATCCAAGCCATTTTATAAGTAAATCCATCTGGAGCAGCCGCCCAAAGCTTATAGGCAAAATACATCCAGTTTGTACCAATAACATAATTAATAACCATACCAATTAAAGCGGCAGTAATATAAACTGGGATCGTCTTTTTCATTTCGATGATTTTTCCTGTTACATAGGCTGTAAGAATGTAAGAGAGAATAAAGCCAAAGGTCGGGCTAATTAAGGAAGACATACCACCGCCAAATTTAGCAAATACTGGCGCACCTGCAAGACCAACAAAGGCATAAACGGCCATTGTAATTGCTCCTAGACGGCTGCCTAAGATAGCTCCAGATAAAATGGCAACAAATGTTTGCAACGTAATTGGTACACCGCCTATAACCATAAAGGGAACAAATGTAGTGATATTTGCTCCTACACACATCAAAGCTACAAACATACCAGCAAGCGTTAAATCAATCGTTCTTAATCTCTTTTTCATTTCCCTATCCTCCAAAGATTGTTAGTAAATATAAATAAAGGATAATGGCTAACCTAAGTATATGTCAACCTATTTTATTTTTAGTTAACATATAAATATTAAGAGACTTTAATAGTGTGAGTTTTAGATTTGTAAACGGATGTTCATCTTCTGTTCATATTAGAAGCTTAAAATAGGAAAAAGAGAGGAAAGGCTACAGAAAAAATGCTGTTCCTTAGAGATAGAAAAAGTTGTATATTATAGATTAGGCTTTGATTAGAAGAAAACGGAAAAAACGTAATTAGGAGAGGAAAACGATGAATTATAGCAAGGTTTTATTACGATTATCTGCATTATTTGGCTTTATCGGCGCTTTTTTAGGTTCACATATGGCTGGAGCAGGGGATTATGCTTTTAGACCGATACATGCCCATATACTTGTTGTTGGATGGTTAACACTATTCGCATGGGCGGTATACTATAAAGTATTTTCCCCGAAAATTGGGATCCTAGCAAAGTTTCATGTATATACTGCTATTATCGGTTCTATCGGATTAACAGGCGGGATGGCGCTCTATATTTTTAAACCTGCATTTCTTCCAAGTGCGGTTAACACGATTTTCTATATTGTTGGTGGGTCCATCCTTTTGCTTAGCTTCTTATTATTTTTCTTTGTCACCTTTACAAAGGATGAAAAACAGGGGAAGGCAAGCTAAGAGTAGCTTGCCTAGTCCTAAAAAATAAACCTAAGATATTTCAGCGGTGTTATCTTTTCTTTTTGTTTTCGGTTTGATATAAGGTATGATGAAACGGTCAATACCGATTTTACCTGCATTGTATCCAGCGACTAAGATGAATATTGTTAATAATATCATTTGCGGATTCGTACTGATTGTTCCGGAAAACATAAAGGCAAAGTTCATTATGATTCCAAAAAATGCAGCAGCAGTAGTAAAGCAGCCAAGAATTAAACCTAACCCTACTAATAGTTCGCCCCATGCAACTAAAAAGCTAAATAGACCTGCATTTGGAAGGGCAAATCCTTCTAAAAAGCTAGCCCACCATCCTTGTACTGTTGGATTCTCCCCAGTCGCTTTAGCGATTGCTCCTTGTAAATATCCCGATGCATCAAACCCGCCTGCTACTTTATGATATCCCGCCTTGAGCCAAGAATAACCAAGATACAACCGAATAATAGTCAATAATCCTGAAGATAATTGATTTTCCCTTAGCCAATTAACAAACATACTTATCTCTCCCAACTTTTTGATGAATACAGGGATATAGTAGCAAAAATACCCCTGTATTTAACATTTCTGTGATCCATTTCACGTAAATGTAAATAAAATGTGAATATTTTGAGAAAGATGTTTATTTATAGAGGGAATTGTTTTGTCAAGAAATATTGGAGCTTAATATTGACTATTTTATGAATTATTTAATTGAAGGATGCTATTATTTGATTTATAATTATTATAAAATAATTGAAAATCATGTACTTAATGATCAAAAGAAGGTGGGAGAGGAATGGTTCGTACAGCAATAGCTGGCATTGGGGGCTTTATTTTAGTTTTCTTTGAGGCTTATATTGTTATGGTATTAAAAGGGTATTATTCCATTGAGTTTGGTGGTTTGGCGCCTTTTATTTCTGTTTGGGCAATGAATGCATTTCTAGTTTTTACAATCCTCACACATCTTAAGCTATGGTATGAAAATAGGGAATCAGCAGATAGAGAAGCTTCAGTAGATAGATAATCAAATCTAAGCAGACAGTGTCCGATAGGGGCATTTTTTTTTTGCTATAAATAAATTTGTGAATTAATTATTCTGAAATAGTAAACAGCGGAAATTCCAGTCTATAAAAATACAGAATTTTTAAAGTTCTTCCTTTACATTATGCAAGATATGGTGTTAAATTATAATATTATTTAGGATAATTAAATAATATATATCAATTAAAATATGTAAAAAATTCTAAAAAGAAATGTGGAGGGATTTTACGTGGCAGATCTGCGCAGTAATATGATAAAACAAGGATTTGATCGTGCGCCTCACAGGAGCTTACTTCGTGCAGCAGGTGTAAAGGAAGAGGACTTTGGAAAGCCGTTTATTGCGGTAGTCAATTCATATATTGATATAGTTCCAGGACATATTCATTTACAAGAATTCGGTAAAATTGTGAAAGATGCTATCCGCGAAGCAGGCGGGGTTCCTTTTGAAATGAACACGATCGGTGTCGATGATGGGATTGCAATGGGTCATATCGGGATGAGATATTCTTTGCCAAGCCGGGAAATCATTGCAGATTCTGTAGAAACAGTTGTTGCGGCACATTGGTTCGATGGAATGGTATGTATTCCTAACTGTGACAAAATTACACCTGGAATGATGATGGCAGCTCTTCGCCTCAATATCCCAACAATCTTTGTCAGCGGCGGTCCGATGAAGGCTGGAACTGATAGTGCTGGCAATCCGCTTGATTTAACATCTGTATTTGAAGGGGTAGGGGCTTTCCAATCTGGTAAAATTGATGAAGCTAGATTGCTCGAGATTGAGCAGCTAGCCTGTCCGACTTGCGGATCTTGCTCAGGGATGTTTACCGCCAACTCAATGAACTGTTTAGCCGAAGGGCTTGGCCTTGCACTTCCTGGTAATGGAACAATTCTAGCTGTCGCTGAGGAACGTAAAGAGTTTGTTAAACAATCTGCTAAGCAATTAATGGAGCTTATTAAGAAGGATATTAAGCCTCGTGATATCGTAACAATCGATGCAATCGATAACGCATTTGCTTTGGATATGGCGATGGGCGGTTCTACTAACACAGTTCTTCATACTTTAGCTTTAGCACATGAAGCGGAGATTGAGTATTCATTAGAGCGTATTAATGAAATTGCAACACGTGTACCGCATTTAGCGAAAATCGCTCCTGCCTCTGATTATCATATTGAAGATGTGCATAATGCAGGTGGAGTTAGCGCGATTATCAATGAGCTTCTTAAGAAGCCAGGTGCCTTTAATGGAGATTGTTTAACTGTATCAGGAAAAACAATCAGCGAAAATGTTGCTGGCAGTGATATTTTGGACAAAAATGTTATTCGACCATTGGATAATCCACATTCTGAGCAGGGCGGACTAGCTGTTTTATTCGGAAACCTCGCTCCGGACGGCTCGATTATTAAAGTAGGTGCAGTTGATGAGTCGGTTGGTGGCTACCATAGAGGACCAGCGATTTGCTTTGACTCTCAAGAAGACGCACTTTCTGGAATCATTACCGGTAAAGTACAAGAAGGACATGTCGTAGTCATTCGCTATGAAGGGCCTAAAGGTGGTCCTGGTATGCCGGAAATGCTTGCACCTACTTCACAAATCGTAGGAAGAGGGCTTGGAGCAAAGGTCGGATTAATTACAGACGGACGTTTTTCAGGTGCATCAAGAGGAATTTCAATCGGCCATATTTCTCCTGAAGCAGCAGAGGGAGGACCAATCGCATTTGTAGAAGATGGCGATATCATCGAGCTTGATTTAAAGAAACGCACCATACAGCTGGAAATTTCTGATGAGGAAATGGAAAGACGGAAAGCAAATTGGAAGGGCTTTGAATCGAAGGTGAAAAAAGGCTACTTAGCAAGATATTCGAAGCTTGTGACATCAGCCAATACTGGCGGAGTAATGAAATATTAAGAAATTACAAAGACCTATAAACAGTCATATAAGACTTTTTATAGGTCTATTTTTAAATGGATCTATGTATGAACAAGCGTGTTTAATTAAGAGTTAAAATCCGTATTAGATAAAACTACATGACTTTTTCGCCATTATCATAATTAAATTGCCATGCAATGCCAAACTTATCAGTTACTTGTCCGTAGCATTTGCTCCAGAAGGTTTCCTGAAGCTCCATTTCTACTTTACCGCCTTCTTTTATTTTGTTAAATTGAGATTTCACTTCATCAAGATTCGTACTGACAACGGCAAGGCTAATATTATTTCCTTTAATAAAAGGCATGCCAGGAAAAACATCTGAAAACATGACATTGCTTCCGCTAATGTTAAGCCTTGCATGCATGACAAGATTTTTTGCATCCTCTGGCAGAGGATATTCTGGATTTGGAGGAGCCTCACCAAACGTCATAATTTGCGGTTTATCTGTTCCAAAAACGTCAGCATAAAATTCAACTACTTCTCGGCAATTTCCATTAAAGTTAAAATATACATCAACAGCCATCTGCAACACTCCCTATATTTTTTTGACATTGCTAAATATTTCTATTACATTTTATCATTTATCAATGCAATATCAAATTTTCAAGTCGAGCTAGAAATAAATCAACGAACTTTATACATTTCGTTAGATCCTGTTCTTGAGGCAATAATTCAACCTTTAAAGTGACCGATAAATCTGTTTTTGCTTTTAATAGGTCTCTGAATATATCAACAGCTCCACAGTAGTGAGGATAAAAACTGTCCCCTGTCCCGAATACACCTGTTACCATGTTGCTTCTATCGATTTTCTCAAACTCCCGATAAAGAGGAATCATTTCATCAGGAATTTCCCCATCACCCCAAGTGTAAGTACCAACAACAACCGCATCAAATTCATCTAACCGATTACAGGCAAATTGTTCTATGCTATATAAATAAACATCTAAATTTCTTTTCTTGAACAGATCATATAATTTTAATGCCAATTCTTTTGTATTTCCGCTAATCGAGGTATAAATTAAGCCGATTCTCATAGCTCATCAAAACCGTTATCTTGAGAAACCTTTGTATACGTACGAGACTTTTGTTCAAAGAAGTCGGACTTCGTTTCATTCATCATTTCGTCACTGAATACATGGATCCATGGCATTGGATTTTCCTGTTCCTTATATAGGTTTTGAAGACCTAATTGCCGAAGCCGCTTATTAGCAAGGTATTCAACATAGCCTTCAAATTCATCTAAATCGATTCCTTGAATATCCTTCAATATATAATGAGCCCATTCCTTTTCAAGCTGGACTGCTGCATGAATTGTATCATATACATATTGAATATTTTGCTCTGTATTTAATTCAGGATTTTCAGTAAGAAGAATACGAATAAATTGCGCAATGAAGTAGGCATGCTGCATTTCATCACGTTGAATATAACTAATCATGGAACTCGTTTTTAGCATCTTTTGCTGACGGGCCAGATTATAGAAAAAGGCAAAGCCCGCATAAAAATAAATTCCTTCTAAATTAATTGAGTTAATTCCAAGCTCAAATAAGTGCTGTAAAGAGGGGGTGTTTCTAAATTTTTCATAGGATTCAAGAATAAGCTGATTTCGCTTCCGAACAATGGTATCATCCTTTGCCTCGTCAAAGCGGGCAATTTGTTCACTAATAGGGATAAGAGAACTCAGGATATAAGAATATGATTCATTATGAACCGCCTCCTGCTGCGAAATGACAGCAAATATAGCTTTAAAGCTTGGGTCTGTTACATAATCCATCACTTGTGTCATCATAGGCGTTTGTAAGCTATCAAGTGATGCCAGCTGCGTGTTAATTCGTAAAAAAACATCTTGTTCAGTTGTGCTTAAGGAGTCCCACTGTTTAATATCATCCTGCATATTTATTTCTTGAGCCTTCCAAAAGTTAGCTAATAAAGTTTGATACATTCGATACATTTGTGGATATCTAATGTCATTCCAATTTAGGATCCCCGATGCTTGACCGTTTACTAGACTAGTAGATTTATTTGGGAACTCAGGATTTAGCAATTTTATTTTTGTTAATAATTGTTGGTGTGCCATTGAATCGCTCCTTTTGAAAATGGTTTTCAATTTATTACGGGTAGTCGTTGATATTTATTGAAAGTCGCTGATATATCTGGAAAGTCGCTGATATATCCGGGAAATCGCCGATATATTCGAAAAGTCGTCGATATATCTGGAAAATCGTTGATATATTAACTATGGCAAGCTTCGCATTCATCAATTTCAGTTTGTGAAGTACTGCGAACATAATAGGTCGTTTTTAAACCGTGCTTCCAGGCTTCAAAATGAAGCTGCAATAAATCTCTTGCTTTTATATCGTGGCGAACATAAAGGTTGAAGCTAATGGACTGATCGATATGCCGTTGCCTTGCTGCGTTCTGTTTGATGCTCCATATTTGGTTCAACTCGTGTCTCACACGGCGATAATAGTTGTAAGTGTTATGATCTAAATCAGGTGCGGTGACTTTGAATTTAAAGTTTTTCTTTTCTTCTGCATATTCAATCGCATAAAGAGGATCTATTCCGTCTGTGGAGCCCCCAATTTTTGCAGTTGAAGAGTTCGGAGCCACAGCCATCATCCAGCCATTTCTGACTCCGTAATTTTGGATATCTTCTTGTAAATCCATCCATCGTTCAGATGAATAATCTTTCCGTTTAAAATACTCACCTGATTGCCACTCAGAGCCATGAAATAAATTATATGCACCTTTTTCTTTTGCAAGCTCCATTGAGGCACGTATTGTAAAATAGGCTATATCCTCATATAGACCATTTGCGTAGCTAACCGCTTCGTCAGATTCCCAATACATACCCTTAATAGCCAGGAGATGATGCCAGCCAAATGTTCCTAAACCAACTGCTCTATATTTCTGGTTCGTCCACTTTGCTTGTCCTACTGAAATTTGATTAATGTCGATTGTGTTGTCGAGCATTCTCATTTGAATTTGAATTAGGCGTTCCAGTACGCCTGCTCTAACTGCATTTGGCAAATGAATAGAAGATAAATTACATACAACAAAATCTCCAGGCTTGCGAACGATAATAATATTTCCATCTTCGTCTTGATATTCATTCTGAATGACCGTCGCTGACATGTTCTGCATAATTTCTGTGCATAAATTGCTGCAATAAATAGACGTTCTTCCACTTCCATTTACATGTTTATTTGGATTTTGGCGATTAACCTCATCACGATAAAACATATAAGGGGTGCCAGCTTCCAATTGTGAAACCATAATTCTAGCCATAATATCCATGGCACGATAGCTCTTTCTAGGAAGAAGGGGATGGTTAACTGCTTCTACGTATTTTCTCGTAAAGTGTTTTTCCTCGACCTCATCATAATAATCCTCAAGTCCCAATGGGTTTCCATTCTCATCCTTCCATCCCATAACCTGTTTTACTTGATGGGGACAAAAAGTGTGCCACTCGCCAATGCTTTTACCAGTTTCATCAACTTCTTCAAGCTTCTTCATGAATAGGTCAGGAATTGCGACTCCTGTAAATATGTCATGGGCTTTCCTGCGCTCATCCCCATTATTTGTCTTTAAATCTAAAAACCCATTCATGATATCCTTGTGAAAAACATCTAAATAGATGGCAATGGCTCCTTGTCTTTGCCCCAATTGATCGACACTGACAGCCGTATCATTAACAAGTCTAATCCAAGGAATGACACCAGAGGAATTTCCTTTAAACTTCTTAATGTCAGAACCTAAAGCACGGACTTTTCCATAATAAATGCCGATTCCCCCGCCATCCTTACTTAATCTGGCAATATCCCAATTATTTAAATAGATGCTATCTAAGGAATCATCGACCGTATCGATAAAACAAGAAGAAAGCTGTCCGTAGCTTTTTCCGGCATTAGAAAGTGTTGGGGTTGCAACAGTCATATATAGATTGCTTAAAGCCCAATAAACTTCCTTGACTAAAGATATTCGTTTTGCTTTATCTTCGTTTTTCATTAATGTCATAGCAATGATCATGAATCGTTCCTGTGGCAGTTCAAAAATATTTTTCTCATAATCTTTGGCAAGATAACGGTCAGCAAGGAGGAACAAACCAATATAGTTAAATAAATAATCTTTTTCAGGGTCAATCAGTATATCTAATTGATCTATTTCTTCTTTTGAATAGAAAGCTAGTAAATCTTCTGAATAAATACCAATATTAGTCAGCTTCATTATGAGGCTATAAAAATCCCCATATTTTACATTCATTTTATATCCTCGATTTTTCGATGCTTCTGAATACAATTCATTTAAATATAGTTGAGCTGCAAGAAAGGTCCAGTTTGGCTGGTCCATTGAGATTTTGTTTAATGAATAAAGAAGTGCATTTTGATTTGCGGATGCATCGTTTTGCTTTAGTTCCTCCAATTGCTGTTTAAGTGGATCAACGTCAATCTTATATAAGTTTGAAGCTCTGTTTAACTCTTCTAAAACTAGATCCAATTCTGTTTGAACATATGTATCCATTTTCATATCCCCTTTACTTGTTTTTTCCAAAATAAAAAACCCATCGCTCTGCTAGAGGATGGGTAAAGTAAAACGCTGATATGATAATAGAATATAAAAAATAGTCTATCAAAATACCCTCGTTTTACCTTCCCAACTCCCGAAGAAGATAACACGTTATAAATATGGCAGGTCTCCTGACTTGTGCTTTGGCCTACTTTAAGTCCTTCCCATCTTATAAAAAGACAGTGGTTTCTACTTATTTCGATAGCACTTACAGTTGCGGGAACAGCTCTGGATTTTCACCAGATTCCCTATTAAGTCCATAACGGACACCATATTTATTGGTTTATCACTGTATATTGTGTTAATGAATAAAAATAAACACTATATATGTAACTTTTTCGATTATAAGCTAAACTTATCATTTTGACAACCTTAAAAAACTAGAGGAATAATGTTAATAAGTACATATCAAAGAAAGAGTTTTTATCGTTATGAAGGACTTTTCCGACTTTTGGAAAAGTCCATCACCTATTATTACTCTTTAATTCCATGGAGCCATTCTTGATAACATTCAGGGCAAAGTATTTCATCCTTGTCCATATTTGATACATAAAATGTGACTTGATGTAATTCTTTTTCCCCCGTTTCACTGTTGCAGTAAAAACATTGATTAGCCATTTAAAATCCCCTCCTATTGCTTATTTTGAAACCTTTTAAGCCTCTTTATTCTTCATGGATTGGTTATTTGGAGATACATATTTAATGGTATGGGGCAAATAATAATTTGGAGTTTCGGAGGGGGGATTGGCATGGAAATACCGGCTCGTGCTGCTGACAAAGGGGATATTAGCGAAGATGGAAAAAAGCTAGCTTGGTGGCAGCTGTCGTTAATCGGTGTCGGATGCATTATTGGAACAGGGTATTTTGTTGGGACCGGAATTGGTATAAGAATGACTGGCCCCGCAATTTTAATAGCCTTTATTCTGGCAGCGATAGGCACTTACACAGTTTTTGACGCTTTAGGAAAAATGTCCGCAAAGGACCCGCAAAAAGGGGCATTTCGTTCATACGCGAAAAAAGCATATGGGCGTGGAGCTGGGTTTAGCAGCGGGTGGGTCTATTGGTTTTCTGAAATGCTGATTTCCGGGAGCCAGTTGACCGCTCTTTCATTATTAACACGATTCTGGTTCCCTGATGTACCTCTTTGGATTTTTTCCTCCATTTATGCAGTGCTAGGGGTTTTCGTTATTGTCATTGGAACAAAGGGATTTGAGAAAGCCCAGAATATTTTTGCAGTTATTAAAATTGCTGCAATATTGATGTTTATCCTCTTGGCGATCACCGTTTTATTTGGATTGTTTGGAGGAAATCTAAAGGATTTTAAAGTCCCTACAGACGGAAATGAAATCCTGCCTAGAGGATTTTATGGTTTATGGTCTGCATTAATCTTTGGATTTTATGCCTTTGGCGGGATAGAAATAATGGGGATTTTTGCAACTAGGTTAAAAAATAAAGAAGATGTTCGTAAATCAGGCTCTGTTATGTTGATCATCTTAACGACCATTTACTTAATCTCTTTAGCTTTAGCTACGGGATTAGCAGCGATAGATAAATTTAGTAAAAATGAAAGCCCGTTTGTTATTGCTCTTGATAAGTATCATATCACCTTTTTTCCACATGTATTTACTGGAGGCATTATTATTGCCGGCTTTTCGACTATGGTCGCTACCCTATTTGCAGTTACAAGCATGATTGTCACTTTAGCGGAAGATGGTGATGCCCCAAAAATTTTCTCGAAAAAGGGTAAGCTAAAAGTTCCTCCACTGGCACTTTCCTTAACAATTGGCGGGTTAGTGACATCAGTTTTATTGGCATTAGTCATGCCTGACAGTGTGTATGAATATATTACGACAGCAGCTGGGTTAATGCTGTTATATAATTGGTTGTTCATTCTAGTTTCTTTCCCGAAGCTGATTAAAGCTACGAAATTCGACCATGTTAAACGCTTTATTGGAATGGGTTTAATTTTGCTCGCAATAACTGGAACACTTTTCGAGAAATCAAGCCGCCCAGGATTCTTTGTGAGTATCCTTTTTGTCGGTTTAGTGATAAGTGTGTTACTAATTATGAATTTCATTAAGAAACGAAAGTAAAGTAAAGGATATAATCCCCAAAAAGCATAAGCTTTAAAGTAAACAAGGGTTGAACGTCTAATGGAAATTAGAGGACAACCCTCGAAATCAACCTATGGTCATCTTGTTATTGGAAAAATAATAAAAGAACCGTCTCATATCCAAAATAAATTCCAAACCCAATTAATGAAATACCTGAGACAATAGAGATGCCCGCAAGAATCTTACCAGATAAAAATCTTCTAAAGCTGCTTGCAATCCCAGCCATCGTTACATCCCAAATAAATAAGCCAACAATGATGGCAGAACTAAATGTTAACAATTGTAGCTGATCGAATTGTGTAGCCGTCTTTGCTAAGACAGATCCGAAAATGCCCAACCAGAATAAAATGGTTAAAGGATTGGAAATCGAAATGAAAAAGCCGGAAATAAAAGATTTGATAGCGGATTCACTTTTATTACGAGATGATAATTCAATTTTTCCAGCACCTTGAATACTTTCAATACCCGTATAAATGAGAACAAAGAAGCCAAATGACCACAAAAAGGTTTTGACAATGGGTATTTCAAGAAACTGAACTACACCCAAAAAAACAGCAATCATATATAGGATATCTGCAATCATAGCGCCAAAGCCGACAAGCCAAGAATGCCAAAAGCCATTTTTAATCCCCTTATCTAATTGTGCTGCATTCACTGGCCCAATCGGTGCAGCCAAAGTAAGCCCAAGAAAGACATAACCCAAATAAATCCCCATGTTTTTTCTCCTTGCTATGTATTATTCAATTAATAGGTTTGTACACATTCTATTCATGATTTAGAGGCTGTACTACAATTTTTCCTAAAGAATAAATAATTCAATTAGGAAAATAATAAATTTGAAATCTTCTTTAATACTTATACTGGAGGGCATTCTGAATGTCGGTCATCGTTTACCAAACCTTTGAGATAAAACAGGAAAAATTTAAAGATGGGTTAGATAATTTACTTGAGATTAAAAAATACAGAAATGAAAATTATCATCATAAGGTAGAAATTTTAACGCCAATTTCAGGAAAGGACCATACATACGCTGTTATTTCAACATACGAAGGCCTTGCAGAAATGGAACTGCAAAACAAGAAGATGTTCGATGATGATGAGTATTTAAAATTGATTGGTCAATTTTTTTTAGAGGATATTGTTCAGGGCAGCATGAATACACAATTTTTTAGAGTAATGAATGATAAACCGGAATTGAAAGATAAAGACAAAGAAAAAGGGAAATAGTCTTTATCTTTGGAGGAGTAGCCTGTATAATTTACGGAGTAAAAAGGAATTAACAAAAAAAGCGGGAATCATTTATTGATCCCGCTTCTTCTATGTTACTTCAAAAAAACACCGCTTTTATTCCATGATAGGCAAAATATAAGCCGAATCCAAGTAATGATAGGCCAGAAAAAATGGAAATGGCCTTAAGACTATGTACAGTTAAAAATCTTCGAAACCCTGTTGTTAATCCCGCAATGAGAATATCCCAAATTGTGAGTCCCAAAAATATCATGCTGCTATAAATTAATAATTGACCAGTCCCATAGACTTGGGCAGTTTTAGCGAGTACAGATCCGTAAATTCCTATCCAGAATAGGATGGATAAGGGGCTGGATATGGACATGAAAAACCCTGTCAAGAAGCATTTTGTTATTGAATCTTTCCCCCTAGTTTCTTCCAAAGTAATCATCTTAGCGCCTATAATGCTTTCTGTCCCTGTATAGATGAGAATAAACCCTCCAAAAAGCCAGAGAAATATTTGAACAATCGATATTTCCAAAAAGTGTACCATCCCTAAATAAACCGTTAGCATGAAAATTCCATCTGCTATCATAGAGCCGATCCCTACAATCCATGCATGCCAAAAACCATTCTTTATACCTTTATCCAACCTAACCGAGTTAACCGGACCAATTGGAGCTGCCAAAGTAAACCCTAAAATGATATAACTCAGGAAAATGTTAACATTCAATAATGACCACTCCAATCGGATAGGTTCCTAACTTGTACATTTTATGTGCAAAAAATGTTCCTATGAATCTTTGTCCAAAAACTTTCTTTAGTCATTGCCGTTATTTCTGAATTCGCAAATTCCTAAACTGAATAGGAAAAGCCGAATATAAGCAAAATAGACTAAAAGGAGATGATGTTGTGAAGCATGCAAAAGCATTTTTGTTAAAGTTTATTTCTTGTTTAGTCCTTTTATATATTATACTTGGCTTATTTTATGGCATGTCCTTTGGAATGGTATTCTTAATTTCATTAGCATTAGGAGCATCCTCTTATGTTCTTGGCGACTTTCTTGTGTTGCCTAGGTCTAATAATTTCATTGCGACAATCACCGATTTTGTCCTGGCTTTCCTCGTGATTTGGTCTTTAAGTATCAGTTTGACCCTAAGAGAAAATATAGTGACAATGTCTCTCGTTGCTGCCGCTGGAGTCGCCCTTTTTGAAATCATATTTCATAGATACATGGCCAATCAGATTATCACTAAAATGAACAGCCATACTGCACGGCCAAGCAAACTGCAATTTCAAACAGAAGCTTCAGAAGAACTGACTCCTTCTGGGACAGATTTAAAATTAAATGAAGATAAAAGTAATCGTGGAGAGGAATGATCCATTATTAATAACGTCTGCTTAGTCGAGCAGGCGTTTTTTAATGTTTTTTTGGGAGAATACAGACAATTTCTTCTGCATATAGAGAAAGGAGAAATGGATTTAAGGGGGGGAGAACTAATGGCGATTTTGGTAACTGGAGGCGCAGGTTATATTGGCTCACATCTTGTTGATTATTTAATTGAGAAAGGTATGAAGGTAATTGTCATCGATAACCTGCAGACTGGCCACCGAGAGGCCATTCATCCAAAGGCAATTTTCTATGAGTGTGATATACGTTCTTCAGAAATAATAATGAATATTTTTAATAAGGAAAAAATAGAGGCAGTTTTTCATTTTGCGGCCGCTTCACTAGTCGGAGAATCAATGAATGATCCGTTAAAGTATTATGATGTAAACGTAAGCGGAACACGGTCTCTGCTTGAGGCGATGAGCAGGCACTGTGTTAAATACCTAGTATTCTCATCTACTGCGGCCGTTTATGGGGATTCGCATAAACAGCCAATTAAAGAAAGCTTTCCACTTCAGCCCTCTAATCCATATGGTGAGACAAAGCTTGCAATGGAGAGGATGATCAAATGGTGGGGAGATGCCTTTAATGCAAGCTATGTCTCATTACGATATTTCAATGCAGCCGGTGCGAAGGAAACAGGTGAATTAGGAGAGTATCATCTTCCTGAAACCCATTTAATTCCTATTGTTCTGCAGGCAGCACTGGGAATGAGAGAATACGTAACAATTTATGGAGATAAATATCCGACAAAGGATGGAACCTGTATCCGAGACTTTATTCATGTAGAGGATTTAGCAGAGGCTCATTCAATGGCACTCCAATACTTACAAAATGGAGGAAAAAGTGATGTATTTAATCTTGGCAATACTGCGGGATATTCGGTAAAGGAGGTAATAAGGGCTTCTATAGAAGAAACAGGGAAAAATATAAAGGTGATAGTAGGAGATAGGAGGCATGGTGATCCCGCAGAATTAATTGCTTGTTCGGATAAAGCTTTGAAAATATTAGGCTGGAAACCAAAGAAATCTTCAATACACAAAATAATACAGGATGCTTGGAATTGGCACATAAAGTATCCAGAGGGATACAAAAGTTTATCAGCTTTTCAAAAATGAATTTGTTTTAAGTACAGGTATAGTTTTTCTTTTAATTCCGGTCTCTTTAATGCAAAATTAATGGACGCTTCCAGAAAGCTAAAGTTATCACCAACATCATATCGTTTCCTTTGATAATATATGAAAAAATAGACTCGTGCTCTAGCAATAAATGCAAAGCATCAGTTAGCTGGATTTCATCATTTTTGTCTGGCTGCACATGATCAAGAATTTCAAAAATAAGTGGGGTTAGAATATATCTTCCAATAATCGCTTGCGAGGATGGAGCCATAACAATGGATGGTTTTTCAATCAAACTATCAACTTTAAACAATTCTCCCGTTTGTTCTGTATAGCCGATGATTCCATACTTATCAACATCCGAGCGCGGTACCTCTTTACTGCCGATAATGCTCGTTCCCATTTTATTAAACTGGTAACATTTGCTTTAAGGCTGGCTCTTCATGTTCAAGAATGTCATCACCCAAAAGAACTACAAATGGCTGATTTCTGATAAATTTTTTTGCGCATAAGAGGGCATGGCCTAACCCTAATGGATCCTTTTGCCGAACATAGTGAATATCGGCCATTTCAGATATTTTTCTGGACCTCATGAAGCATTTCTATTTTTCCTGTTCGCTTTAACAGCAATTCCATTTCTACTGACTTATCAAAGTGGTCTTCTATAGCTCTTTTATTCCCTCCTGTTACAATTATAATATCTTCAATCCCCGACGCAATCGCTTCTTCAATAATATATTGGAAGGCTGGTTTATCAACGATTGGGAGCATTTCCTTCGGCAGAGCTTTTGTTGCCGGCAGGAAACGGGTTCCTAAACCAGCGGCAGGAATGACTGTTTTTTTATCATCCATGATCCCCCTAATCATTCGGCTTTCCCGTTCCCATTTCTATGTACGGAAGTGGCTGTCTTATCCCACATGTTTACAGAAAAAGAGCAAAAAGGAATATTTTCCTCCACAAAGAGCACCTTAAAACTATTAAGATAATAAGACTTTTGCAGGGAATATGCTTTTGAGGTGTATGAAGAAATGCCAACTCAAAAAAAACATATCGAAAGAAGGTTTTTAATTTTTGCCTTTCTTGCCTTAGCTGTTTTTGTCTCCCCGCTGTTTATATTAGGGGAGAATGCACATATACGAGTTCACGATAATTTGGATTCCAATTTAGCCTGGTATAAAGTCTTAGCTGAAAGTGGACAATTAACCGGGTCTGTTAATGCCGTCATTCCGCAAATAATAAATGGACAATTATCCCGAAATGCATTTGGAACGGAATTTAGTCTGATCGTTTGGCTTTATGCTCTCTTTCCTGCAATGACGGCTTATGCAATTAGCCAGACGATTACTAGGGTTTTTGCGTTCATAGGGATGTATTTACTGTTGAAAACCCATTTCCTTACTGGGCAACAGTGGACTATTCTAGCTGTCAATATAGGCACTTCTCTTGCATTTGCATTTACCCCATTTTGGCCATCAGGGATGTTAAGCACTCTTGGTATGCCTTTGGCCTTATGGGCTTTCCTCAATATCCGGAAAAAGGAGAAAATGTGGAAAAGCTATCTGGTGCTAACTCTCCTTCCTTTCTATTCTAGTATTGTTTTAGGTTTCTTCTTTTTTCTAACTGCTATAGGGATCTTTTGGCTAATTGAAGTAATGATGAAGAAGCGGTGGAATTGGCGTTTTCTATTGTCTATTGGTTATATGACTCTTTTGTATGCAATCGTGGAATACCGGCTAGTCTATTCTTTTCTGTTTGATGATGAACCAAACAGCAGAGATGAATATTTTCACGCAAGATTATCCATTTGGCGCTCTATTAGACTTACCTATAAAAATTTCATCTATGGTCATCATCATGCTGCAACTATTCATACTTTAGTCATCTTGCCTGTAATGTTTTTGGCATTATTCATTATTTTAAGAAAGAAAATCTGGAAAAAGGAAAGAGCCTTTGTTTTTTTATTTATCCTTAATATCACTTTATCAGTATGGTATGCATTCTGGTTTTATAAGGGATGGCTGCCATTAACGAAGCGATTTCACTTTTTAGATACTTTCAATTTTGCCCGGTATCACTTTCTGAGGCCGCTAGTCATTTATGTACTGTTTGCTTTGTCATTAAAGGTTCTAATGGATACAAGGTGGAAAAGGACAGTTCCTATACTTGTTGCTGCACAGCTAATTGTTTGTTCTGTAACTAATGAAGAAATCATCTTTCAAACAAAGCCAACATTTAAGCAATTTTTTGCTGTGGATCAATTTAAGGAGATTAAAGATTATATAGGAATTCCTCAGAAAGATTATCGTGTGGCGAGTATTGGTATTCACCCGGCTATCGCTCAATTTAACGGTTTTTATACCCTCGACACTTATAATAATTTTTACCCTTTATCTTATAAATATCAATTTAGGAAAATTATTGAGAAGGAATTGGCAAAAAATAAAACAATCCGCCTTTATTTTGATGAATGGGGAGGACGCTGCTATATTTTTACAGCGGAACTAGGAAAGCGCTATATGTTTAAAAAAAATACAAAAAAGCGATTAAAAAACCTTGAGCTTAACATCAAGCCATTTAAGGAAATGGGTGGCCAATATATTTTTTCTGCCGTTCCCATTGATAATGCATATGAAAATAATCTGAGCTTAGAAAGGACGTTTGAATCATCTAGCTCTGCTTGGAAAATTTATTTATATAAAGCGATCTAACACCAGGAGGAATCAGAATGGATCATCCAATGCTCACGATAATTGTTCCATGTTATAACGAAGAGGAGATTCTCCCAGATACGATGCTACAGCTAAGCATTTTTCTCCAAGAGCTAGTAAAGGAGAGGTTAGTTTCGAGTAATAGTAAAATTTTATTTGTTGATGATGGGAGTAAGGATCAAACATGGGAAATCATATATAGAAAGAGTTTAAAAGACGAGCTAATTAAAGGGTTAAAGCTTTCAAGAAATGTCGGACACCAAAAGGCGCTTTTGGCTGGATTAATGGCAGCCAAGACTGTTTCGGATTGTGTTATTTCCATTGATGCAGATCTTCAGGATGATATTTCTGTCATACGTGAATTTATTTTGAAATACCGAGAAGGCTATGAAATCGTCTATGGGGTCAGAAGAAAACGGGATACAGATACATATTTCAAAAGGAGCACGGCCCAAGGCTTTTATAAATTAATGAAGAGGATGGGGGTGGATCTTGTATATAATCATGCTGACTTTCGATTAATGAGCAATAGGGCTCTTTATGAATTACAGCGCTATGATGAGGTGAATATTTTCCTCCGCGGCATTGTGCCAATACTAGGCTTAAAGTCTACCTCCGTCTACTATGACCGAAAAGAACGAAGTGCCGGAGAAACGAAATATCCGCTAAACAAAATGATCGCCTTTTCACTTGAGGGATTAACCTCTTTTTCTGTTACGCCTATTCGTGTCGTCATGCTTGTTGGATTTCTTTCTTTCTTTATTAGTCTTTTATTTGGAGTCTACTTTCTCAGTTTAAAGCTATCCGGTAAAACGGAAACGGGCTGGACATCCTTAATAACTTCTATTTGGTTAATTGGCGGGATTCAGCTCATTTCTATTGGTGTGGTTGGTGAATACATTGGAAAAATATATAGTGAAACGAAGCGAAGACCGAAATATATGGTTGATATTGATACATTTAATTTGCCGATTCCACGTTCGCTAATAAATGATGGAGAAAATGAACATGAACTCTTTGACCATAATTATGGAAAATTATCTGAAACGAACTAATTCCTTTTTCCGTTTTTTATTAGTAGGAGTGGTAAATACGTTAATTGGACTCTCCATCATGCTTCTTCTATTAAATGCAGCAGAAATGTCCTATTGGATTTCTACCTTCATTGGAAATGGCGTTGGAGCTTTTGTAAGTTATTTTTTAAATCGAAGTTTTACCTTTCAGAGTAAAATTCATTTGAAAACGAGTATCCCACGCTTCATTATCGTGATTTTGAGCTGCTACATTTTCTCTTATTCCGTAAGCCATATGGCCTTAAGAATCTTTGAAGAGGGTAATAGCCTGTTGGCAGAAAACTTGGCAGTTGTAATAGGAGCAGGATTATATACACTCCTAAACTATTTAGGGCAAAGGTTTTATGTATTTAAGAATATGGAGGCTGTATGACTTTGCTTTATGGAGGAACAATAGGAATACAGATTGGTTCTAATAAAAAGAAATTGGAGGGGTAAAGATGCGAAATGATCAATTGAATCTTAACAATCATAAATTAAATGACCAGGAGAAAGATATGGAATTTGAAATTAGTACAACAGGCTATGGATTACAATCGGTCGTTGAGTCGGACGAGACAAATACTTTAGAAAAGAAGCAAAACAACCATAACAGCTGTGGTGGACTGTAATCAGAACAGGAGATGACGGGTATTATTGAATTTTGTCCAGCCATTTGGCCTGAGGAACGAGTGCCAGAGGATCAAAAGGATTGTCGTGAATGCAAACTTAATAAGCATGGGACAAGGATGGTGTGGGGGGAAGGCAATCCTGGTGCTCCTATCATGATTATCCTTGATAATCCAGGAGCACGAGAAGATCGTGAAGGGAATCCATATGTTTGCGGAACTAGGTTTACATTACAAAAATCCGCTAACGAGGTAGGCATACAGCCTAGTGATTTATATGTAACGTATATTTTAAAAAGAAGACCTGTTCGTGCCTATAATAAAGAGGAAGCTAGGAAATCTTGTATCCAGCATTTAAGGGTGCAGTTAGCAGAAAAGAAGCCGAATTTTATTTTTTGTTTAGGGAATATTGCTGTTCAATCATTTTTCGAAAATCCTGAAGCAGAGGTGAAAAAACTGCGAGGCTCCTGGCACAATGTAAATGGATTCCCGACAGCTGTTGCTTATCATCCGCTTGCCATTAGAAGAAGACCGAATTTATGGCCGATATTTATGAGTGACTGGGAGATGCTGGCACAGCGATTTCATCTCTAGAATGTCAGTTTATTTACAAAAAAGCCAAACCTAATGAAATACAGAGTTTGGCTTTTTTATATGTCATTATTTAACAACTTACATTTTATTTTTTTCTTTATGAAACGGGCATTGGGAAAATGTGCTTTGATCATCTGGCAGGAAATATTGTGTCCATTCATAATTATCGCTATTTCCATAAGAGTTTAATGCAGGGTGAATAGTAGTGCTGTCATAAGCGCATAAACGTTCGCGGATTTGCTGTTTTATTTTATCAGCCTGTTTTCCTTTTGCGAGGAATTCTTTTAGAACAAATCTTGGTGTGATGGCTAACATTAAATATGGAAAGCTTCTGCTTTTTCTATTTATGTGTGCAGGGGTCGCACAGTACATAAAATAGGGTGTCCCATGAAAGCAGAATTCCCAAAATGGATGAATTGGGTTTGTAGGTATGATATCTGGCCAAGGCAATTCATCTAGCATCGTTAAGTTGATTAGGTGTTGCCAGAACAATTCCTGATATTCTTTAATGCTAAAATTCAAGTCTTCTTTAGAGGAATTAAAAAATATAATGAGAGACGTATATTTTCCGAAGCTTTTATAATGTAAGGAATATTCCTTAAGTATTGCTGCCAGTTCGTAAGAGGTCTCATATTTTAATGGGCTGTCAATGAAGCCGTATCTCAGGTGACCAGACTTTAACCCTAAAGTGGCGGGGATGCAAGGAAATAATTGATTCGCATCAGTCATTTTTTGAATAAACAGCTCATAGGCTTTCTTCTGCCATCCTTCTGTATCATGCTTTTCCAGCTCTAAATCCTGAAGTAATATCATAGTTATCGCACACTCCTATCCTTACTTCATTAAAATATGCATGATCTTCGGATAGGTGATTGCCCTTAATTGTAGGTTCATGCAAAGCATGGACTTCTTTTTAATAGGAGAATTCTAATACCAATAACGCGTATTTAAGCCTATAATAGTGAATAGAAGTTACTGAATATTTAATTTTATTTATATATTATTAATAAAATCTAATAAGGTGGCAAGGAAAATGAAAATTGTGATTGCACCCGATTCATTCAAGGGGAGTTTAACGGCACTTGAAGCAGCAAAAGCCATTGAAAAAGGGGTGAAAAATGCAATTCAGCATGCAGAAACCGTTCTAGTTCCAGTTGCAGACGGTGGAGAAGGGACGATGGACAGTCTAGTATCTGCTACAAATGGTCATAAGGTAGAGATTGAGGTTAAGGGACCATTACTTGATCCTGTACAAGCTGCTTATGGATTATTAGGTGATCAGGAAACATGCGTGATAGAAATGGCTAGTGCATCAGGGTTATGTCTCATCGATTCTGCTAGGCTTAATCCTATGACAGCCACAACATTTGGGACAGGACAGCTAATTAAAAAAGCATTAGATGATGGATGCAGCAAATTTATTTTAGCGATTGGTGGAAGTGCGACCAATGATGGCGGGTTAGGTATGCTTCAAGCACTAGGAATGAAGTTTCTTGATGCTAATGGAGAGTTAGTCGGATATGGAGGTTCTGAACTAGGAAGAATTGTTGATATTGATGATCAAGAGTTTGATTCACGAATTGCAAATTGTGAATTTTTAATAGCGACAGATGTTCAGAATCCATTAGTAGGGGAAAAGGGAGCAACTCATGTGTTTGGTCCGCAAAAAGGGGCTACACCTGAAATGGTTGAAATTCTAGACAACAACTTAAGGCATTGGGCAGATTTAGTAGCATTAAAAACAGGCATTCGCCTGCATGATATGCCCGGAGCCGGAGCGGCAGGAGGAATTGGTGGAGCCTTCCAAGCTTTTTTTCCATCTAAAACAAAGCGAGGCATTGACATTGTCATAGAATATTCAGGGCTTGTTGAACAATTAGCTGGAGCAGATTGCGTATTTACTGGTGAAGGTCAGATTGATTTCCAAACTGCCTCAGGAAAGACACCTATGGGCGTAGCTGAAGCAGCTAAACTGAAAGGAATCCCTGTTTTTGCTCTGACCGGGTCCATTGGCCAAGGAATTGATGTTTTATATGAACACGGTATTACAAGTGTTCATAGTATTATTAATTCTCCTATGACACTACAAAAAGCCATTGAAAGCGCTGCTATTTTACTCGAGCAAACAGCTGAACAAGTTTTGCGAACTTTTATAGCAATAATAAGAAGGCTATGAATATTCATTAATTTTTCCTCACCTTAATGGAAATAATATCTTTGTCAAAAGTAGATGTTCAATTATAGATTTTTTTTCAGAAGGAGTTATTTCCATATTAAGGAGTTGTGTAGTATGCAGTCTTTCTTATCCGAAGAACGTTATTCCCCAACATACAATTGGTTAGTGCTATCTAGAAGCCCTTATTTAAAAAAGCATGAGCGGAGTCCTGTAAATTGGCTAGAGTGGTCAACAGAAGCGTTTGATAAGGCGAAAAGGGAATGTAAGCTTGTTTTTGTCAGTATTGGGGATAATCATTGTCATTTGTGTACTGTCATGGAACATGAGTCGTTTGAAGATATGGAGACAGCCCAGCTATTAAATGATAAGTTTATTTGCATGATGATTGACAAGGAAGAGCATCCGGATATTGCTTCTTTATGCTTGAGCAAGTGTCAGAAGATGGATGTAAAAGGGGAAGGGCCGCTAAATATTTTTTTATCTTCCGAGCAGGAAACTCTTTATGCTGCGAGGTATTTACCGAAGGAAAGTCTTGATGATGGTATGATTGGATTTAAAGAATTAATCACGCAGGTGTATAATCAAAATGTCATAAACCATGATTAGGAACAAGTATATAGGAAGTTACGTAAAAATTGCAGTTCTTGCCTTTATGCAAGAACTTTTTTTTTGCAAAAAAATTCCGCCCATAAGGAGCGGATAAAAAAGAGACCTTGGATCAATTAAGAAATAATTCGAAGTGGAAACAACATATAGTATTTGTGTGCATAAAATAATACTATATATTGTTAAAAAAGATTCTACCATATTTATTTTATTAGAGCAAATTATTTAGTATTTTCTTGATTTATTTCGTCTGCCATACTAATTATTTACTAATTTTTGGAATCAATTGAAAAAGAATGAGAGATTGGTTAATCTTTAAGTA